>NZ_JBSFEV010000008.1:0-276140 GCF_053594615.1 Streptomyces sp. NPDC001858 | reverse complement strand
CGAGGAACTGCGCGACCAGCCACAACGCCGCCGCAGCCGAACAACGGCACACCGCAGCACCCCGAAGGGGCGCGAGGAACTGCGCGACCAGCCACAACGCCGCCGCAGCCGAACAACGGCACACCGCAGCACCCCGAAGGGGCGCGAGGAACTGCGCGACCAGCCACGACGGCGCCGCGCCAGGACGACGGCACATCGCGGCACCCCCAGCGGAGCGCTCAGCGTTCGCGCCGGGACTGCGGCGGGATACGGATGGGCAGGGCGCCGAGCAGCCGTTCGCGGACCGGCGGCGCGGTCGGCTCGCTGTCGGCGACGACGGGCCGGTCCTCCGCGAACCGGGCGGCCGCCACCAGTTCGGCGATGCGCGCACCGCTGCGCCGCCCCTCCAGGTGCAGCCGTCCGACGTTGGCCCGGTCGTCGGCGAGCAGCGTCAGGACGGCGCTGGGCCCGGCCGTGTACGTCGCGAGGTAGCCGTCGGCTCCGCGCACCAGCAGCTCGCGGAACTCGCCGCGGGCGGCGAGGTCGACCATGCGGCTGCCGACGCCGAGGGCCGCCGCGGTGAGCGCGGCCAGCCCTTCCGGCTGTACGTCCGGCAGGTCCTGGGCGAGGACGAGACCGTCCGCGCTGGCCGCCAGCGACCCCGTCAGCTGCGGCACGCGGGCGCGCAGCCGGTGCAGTTCGTGCAGAACCTCGGCCTCGACGGCCATGACCGGTGTCCCTTCGGCGCGTTGTCGTGCCTCCGAGGCCGAGGCTACGGAAAACCACGGCCGGAATCCATGACTTTGGCATTTTCCAACGGAACATGCTGCACGGCGCGAAGTGATCTCAACCAACCCGCGAACAAGGCGAGTTGAGGGTTGCGTGAGCGCTGTGGACGTCTCATGCTGGCCGCATCACCGAGGCCGGGGGGCCACGCGATGCGATACGGGCGCGGGATACGAGTAGCCGTTCTGCTGGCTGCGCTGACGCTGGCGGCCGCCTGCTCGAACGGCGACGGCGACGGCGGCAACGGCAACGCCGACGGCGGCGACAGCGGCGCGGCCCGCGAGGACACGGCGAGCGTCACGTCGGTGCCCGAGGTCTCGAGCAGCAGCCCGAGCCCGTCCAGGTCGCCGTACTACGACAGCAACGACAACGTGCTGATGGCCAAGGGCGACTGCTACGGCCCCCCGACGGAAGACCAGGAGGGCAACGCCGTGGAGTTGCCCTGCGACGACCCGGAAGCCATCGGCAAGGTCCTCAAGCGCGTCACGGAGAGAATTGGCGCGAACTCCTACGCCGACTGCCCCGACTCCTCGGACGACGTGCTGGGCATCACCGGCGAAGCCCCGTGGGAGATCGCCGGCTCGCGCGACTACGTCAAGTACGCGGGCGGCGTGGGCTACGCCTGCGTCCGCAACCTCAAGGCCCCACACCCGGGTGAACCGGGCGGCGGCGGCATGGAGGTCGAGATCGGCGACTGCCTGGAGGCCTCGGACACGGCCGAGAAGTACCAGGAGGTCCCCTGCAAGGGGGAGGTCGTCCCGGACGTCAAGGTCGTCGATATGACGGACCTGGACGGCAAGTGTCCGCGTGCGGACGACGACGTGGTGGTCGAGACGTCGTTCACCGGCGAGGTCAGGTTCGGCGCCATCGAGTACTGCGTACGCGCCTACACCCAACCGTGAGGCCGCCTGGCAGACGGTGAGACTGCGGTCCGAGGGCGCCGACGCCTGTGAGCGAGGGGTCGACCGCAGCTCGGTGATCGAGCCGCACGCGGACAGGGCCCGCCCCGACGCGGATGGTGGGCGAGCCCTGTCCGCCGGGTCCGATTCCCGGATCCCGGCGCCCGGCGGGCCCATGAGTGCGGGGCCGCCGGCCTTGGTGCACGGCGCGCACCCCGTACGGGCGACGCACACCCCGCCCGCGCTGCCGGGGGTCCGGACGCGTGGCGGGCCTCCCGGCAGGGAAGGCGCACCCTGACGGGCCGTCTTCGGCGTCCGCGCCGCCGACCCGCTTGATCGCCCACGCCTCGCGGCGCGCGATACTGGCATGCGTACCTCGCCACCCTGTCGTCGCCGCCCTCACGAATGGACTCATGCACATCTCCGCGACCGTTCCGTCCACGGCTCCCGCCACGGTGTGGCAGTCCCGTGGCCGCCACACCGGCCCCACCGCGCCGGACGTCCTGCGCAAGAATCTCCAGGCCCTCAAGGACGCCGAGACCGTCCAGGACTTCAAGGAGCTGCCCGACACCGACACCCCCGAGGGGTGGACGGCCTTCGAAGCCCGGTGGCTGGTGGCGGACGACGTGACCGTCCGCGCCCGGCTCACGCTCGCCGAGTGGTCGGGCCAGGGCCAGGAATGGACGCTGACGGCGGAGGCGGAGCAGCCGTGGGACCTGCGATGGCCGTCGCCGGCGGCCATGTTCTGGCCCTGGGAGACGGACGCCGCGTGGGGGCACGAGACCGTCACCGGTGAGCGCTATCTGCGCACCAACCCGCTCCCCGTCGACGAGAAGGAACTGCGGCGCACGCTGCGCAACGCCCTGCGCGACGCCTGGACGGTCCATGTCGTCGTCCACGAGGCCATGACGCCGGACGAGCGGGGCCGGCGGTCGCTGGTCCCGCTGCTGCCGCCCGGCCTGCATCACCGGGTCGTCGAGCACCGGGCGGCCCCGCATCAGCTGCGCACCGTGAACTGGGCGCTCAAGGAGTCCGGGGTGGAGGTGCCGCGCGGCGGTGCGCTGGTGCTGCCGGGGGCGCCGGCTCCGGCCGAGTACGACGTCGTCGACTTCTCGGTGCGCAGCGTGTTCCTGGACGGGACGCATCCCACCGAGCTGCTGGACGCGGTGCGCCGCTTCGCCGCCCTGCCCAGGCCGCTGCCGGAGGGCGCCGAGGCCGCGCTGACCGAGCTGCGCGAGCGGTGGCAGCTGCTGACCCTGGAGGAGGAGCTGGCGCGCGAGCGCGACCTGGTGGTGATGTACAAGGAGGCGCTGGAGGCGATGACGGAGTCCCGGGACCTGTACCGGGAGGCCGCCGAGCATGCGCACGAGGCGCTGGCCGCGTACCGGGAGGCGGCCGCCGAGGCGGGCGAGCTCCGGCAGCCCCCGCCGGCCAAGAAGACCGGCTCGCCCTTCCAGCAGCTGGGCCGGACCCTGGAACGCCTCAAGGAGACGACCATGGGCCTACGCCCGACACCCCCGACAACCACCCCGCCGGACCACCCGGACACCGCCCCGGACGCAGGAACCGGCACCGACGACCCCAGGACGACCGAACCGTAGGCCCCCGGCGGGACGGCGGGCCGCTGGAAGCCCGCCGGGTCGGTGTCGGTGTGGGTGCGGTCGCCCTGCACCCCCGAGATGCGACACGCGACTTGGCCCTGCCCACTACCAGGGTCGCCCGGTGCGCTCCGCCACTCGGACGCGGCAGCCGTGTGAGATTGCGCCCGCGGGGAAATCGTCAGAGAGACAGACTCGGAGACAAACAGAGCAGACGCCGCACGACGGACCATATGGGAGGGCCCGTGGATGCGCCAACCACGCTCGTCGTCGTCGCGGTGGTGGTCGCCGCCGTCCTGTTCGCCGTGGCCGCCGCCGTGCTGGTGCGTCTGGTCCGGGCCCGCCGGGGCCTGAGACGGGCGGGGCTGCCCACCGGCCCGCGCTGGGTGTTCTGGGGGGCGGTCGCCTACTTCGTGCTGCCGGCCGACGCGCTGCCCGACCCCGTCTACCTCGACGACATCGGCGTCCTCCTGCTGGCCCTGCGTTCGCTGCGCCGGGCCCCCAGAACCGCCCCGACCCAGGCCCCCGACTGACGTTCTCCGAAACCGATTTCCACCCCGCCCGAGCCCGATCTCCCCTGCTCCGCGCCCTGCTGAAGGCCCGACTCCCCGATGATCACGGAGAGTAAGGAAACCAACCACCCGTTCGATTCGTATAAGTGACTGAAGGACACACACATCCAGCAGCACTGAAGCGGGCCCGAGTGACGTCGCACAGCGGCACCGCTTGATCGAGGCAGTACCGACGAGGGAGAGACGATGCAACCGTTCACGCTCAACTACGCACGCCCTGCGGCCGAGTTGGAGTTCGCCACTGCGTACGCCTATGACCCCGGACTGCAGTTGAACGTGACTCTCGACGGCCGGATCGCCGCTCGTGATCACGCTCTGCTGAGAGAACTCGGGACCACGACCTCGACTGCGGGCTCCAAGACCCACTTCGACGACTGAACACGGACCGACGACAATGACCGTGCTCATTCTGACCTGTGAAGAGGACGTCACGGCGGACATGGTGGTCGTGCACCTGAACGCCGCGGGCGTCCCGGTCGTCCGACTCGATCCCGCCGACCTGACGTATTCCGTCGCGCTCTCCGGCGAGTTCGTGCACGGAGCCTTCCGGGGCCATCTGTCCTCCGCCGGGCGGCTGGTGAGCCTCGGCGGTGTCAGGTCCGTGTGGGTCCGCCGGCCCGGCTCCCCCGCGGCCAAGGCGCCCGAACCGTCCGCGTGGCTCACGGAGGAAGCCTCGCAGGCGCTGTACGGCATGCTCCGCGGTACCGAGGCGCGCTGGATGAACCACCCGGACGCGTCGCTGCGGGCCCGGCACAAGCCCTGGCAGCTGCGGCTCGCGCAGCGCAGCGGCCTGCCCGTGCCCGCCACGCTCATCACCACGTTCCCGCAGGCGGCCCGCGAGTTCGCGGACCGCTATCCGGATCTGGTGGTCAAGCCGGTGTCCGGGGCGCACCCGCAGGATCCGCCGCGCGCCGTGCCCACCACCAGGGTCCCGGCGGACGCCGACTTCGCCGCGGTCGCCTACGGTCCGACGCTGCTGCAGCGCCGGGTGGCCAAGCGGGCGGACGTCCGGCTGACCGCGGTCGGCGACCGTCTCCTGGCCGCCCGGAAGGAGACGGCCCCCGAGAGCGACCCGGACGTGGTGGACGTGCGCTTCGCGCCGTCCACCACCCCGTGGCGCCCCGTCGAGGTCCCGCCGCGCCTCGCCGAGGCCGTGCGGAGATATCTGCGGGACGCCGAACTGGCGTACGGCGCCTTCGACTTCGCGGAGGACACCGACGGGACCTGGTGGTTCCTGGAGTGCAACCAGTCCGGGCAGTTCGGCTTCGTGGAGGTGGACACCGGTCAGCCGATCGCCCGCACCATCGCGGAGTGGCTGGCCGGGTCGCCCCCGGAGCCCGCCGCCCGGCGATCCGACCGGTGCGGCTCGGCCGCCGGCTGAGCCACCGGGGCTCCTGGCCGTCCTCCGACGGCCAGGGACGGTCCGCTCTCCCGCGTCCCCACAGGCGCCGCCGCGGACTCCAGCAGCGCGTCCGCCGCGGCGACCGCCTCCCGGACGTCGCCCGTGCCCGTCAGCACGCACAAGGTGTACGTCACGTCCTGGAGTTCGCGAGCCGTCTGCGGCCGCGCCCGCTCCGCCTGAGCGATCTTCAGCGTCGCGTACCGGGTCAGCAACGTCCTGGTGACCCTCGGGTCCGGCACGATCACGAGCGCCCCTTTCGGTGGTGGTGCGCTGCGTGTGCCCGGACCGCGGCGCATCATGCGCGTCGGACGAACTTGTCACCCGCCGGGGTCATGATCGGGCCACCCGGGGCCCCGCGGGCCGTCAGGCGACCTGCCCGCTGTGCAGGTCCGTGTACGCGCCGCCGCGCCCCAGGAGTTCCTCGTGGGTGCCGGTCTCCAGGATCCGGCCCTCCCCCATCACCACGATCCGGTCCGCGCCCCGCACGGTGGACAGGCGGTGCGCCACCACGAAGGTGGTGCGGCCGTGCAGCAGCCGGGCGAGGGCCTGTTGGACGAGCGCCTCGGACCGGGTGTCGAGCGCGGACGTGGCCTCGTCCAGGACCAGCACCTTAGGGTCCCGGATCAGGGCGCGGGCGATGGCCAGGCGCTGCTTCTGCCCGCCGGACAGCCGGGCCCCGCGCTCGCCGACGACGGTGTCCAGACCGTCCGGGAGCCGCTCGACGAACTCCAGCGCGTTGGCGTCGCGCAGAGCCGTGCGGACGGCCTCCTCATCGACCTCGTCCTCCATGCCGTAGGCGACGTTCTCGCGGATCGTGCCGTCGAAGAGGATCGACTCCTGCGGCACCACCGACACGAACCGCCGGTAGGTGCGCAGATCCAGGGTGTTCATGTCGGTTCCGTCGAGCAGCACCCGGCCCGAGGTCGGCCGGATGAAGCCGATGACGAGGTTGAGCACCGTGGACTTGCCCGCGCCGGACGCCCCGACGAGGGCCACGGTCTCGCCCGGCGCCGCGGAGAGGGTGAAGTCGCGCACCGCCGGGCTGCCGCCGTCGTCGTACGCGTAGCCGACGTCCTCGAAGCTCACCGACCCGTGCAGCGCGGTGAGTTCGGGTTTGCCCGCGTTGTCCTCCAGCTCGGGCGCCTGGAGGACCTCGCCGACCGAGCGCACCGACTCCAGGCCCTTGGTGATGACCGGGGCGAGCCCGGTCAGGGTGGTGGTGGAGTTGGTGAGGGTGGTCAGGAAGGCGCTGAGCATCACGACGTCGCCGGCGGTGACGCCCCACAGGCCGTAGTACGAGATCAGCGCGGCGCCGGTGAGGACGAGCACGCCGATCACATTGAGCAGCACCCAGGCCAGCGAGCCGAACCGTCCGTTGAGCAGGTCGAGGCGCATGCCGGAGGTGAGCAGCCGGCTGAGGGTGCCGTCCATCCGGCGCAGCGCCTTGCGCTCCAGGCCGTGGGCGCGGGTGACCGGGATGAGCCGGGTCATCTCGGTGACGCGGGAGGACAGGGTCTCCACCTCGTGCCGGAAGTCCTCGTTGTGGGCGCGCAGTCGGGCCCGCAGCCGGTCCACGAGCAGGGCGGCGGCGGGCACCACGACGAGGAAGACGGGCACGAACTCCGGGGTGCGCCAGGCGATGATGACGAGGCCGCCGGTGAGCACGGTGAGCGCGCCGAGGCCCTGTTCGGCGGTCTGCTGCACCATCTGCTCGACGGTCTCGACGTCCCGCACCACCTTGGCCTGGAGCACTCCGGCGCTGACCCGGGAGTGGTAGCCGATGGACAGCTGCTGCATCCGGGTGCAGAGCGCGGAGCGCAGGGTGGTTCCCATGCGGCGGACGCTGCCGTAGAGCAGGCGGACGTAGAGCAGGTGCAGCGGGTAGTTGACGAGCAGGATGAACAGGATCACCCCGGTGCTGGTCCAGAGCCGGCCGATCGGCTGGTGCTGGACGACGGTGTCGATGATGGACGCGGTGATCAGCGGCAGCAGCCACACCGGGCTGTGCTTGACGGTGAACACGCCGGCCGCGGCGGCGAGGCTGCGGCGGTCGGCGCGCAGGAGGTAGGCCAGGGTGCGGATCGGGTGCTCGCCCCGGTATCGGTGGTCGAGCGGTCCTTCGTACGACGACGCCATGAACGTCGGTCCTCTCGCTCGGTCGGGTCGTCCGGTCGGGTCGTCCGGTCCTCGGGGGGGGGCGGGTCAGCCGGCGGCGTCCAGTTCCGCGAGTTCGTCGGCCGTGAGGCGGAGTTCCGTCGCGGCGAGGGAGTCGAGGACGGTCTCCGGGCGGCTGGACCCCGGGATCGGCACCACCACTGGCGACTTGGCGAGCATCCAGGCCAGGCAGACGCGCTGCGGGCTGACCCCGTGGGCCTCGGCGACCTGGGCGAACGGCGCGTAGGAGGAGCCCAGTTCGCGGGCGCGGGCGATGCCGCCGAGCGGGCTCCACGGCAGGAACGCGATGCCGAGCTCGTCGCACAGGCGCAGTTCGGGCTCGCTGGAGCGGAAGGCCGGGGAGAACTGGTTCTGCACGGCGACGAGCCGGCCGCCGAGGATGTCGTTCGCCTGCCGGATCTGCCCGGGGTCGGCGTTGGAGATGCCGGCCGCGCGGATCTTGCCCTGGTCGAGCAGGTCGCGCACCGCGCCGACGGACTCCGCGTACGGGATCCGCGGGTCGGGGCGGTGGAACTGGTACAGGTCGATCGCCTCCACGCCGAGCCGGCGCAGCGAGGCCTCGCAGGCCGCCTTGAGGTGCTCGGGGCTGCCGTCCAGGGTCCAGCTGCCGTCGCCGGGGCGCAGATGGCCGCCCTTGGTGGCGACCAGGACGTCGCCGCCCCGGTCGTGGGAGGCGAGGGCCTTGGCGATCAGGGTCTCGTTGTGGCCGACCTCGTCGGCACGGAGGTGGTAGGCGTCCGCGGTGTCGATGAGGGTGACGCCGGCGTCCAGAGCGGCGTGGATCGTGGCCAGGGAGCGGGCTTCGTCCGGGCGGCCTTCGATCGACATGGGCATGGCGCCCAGACCGATCGCGCTGACGTCCTGGTCACCGATGCGGCGGGTCTGCATGGGCTCATGACCTCTTTCGGAGTGCGGCTGCGGGCGGGCAGGGGGAAGTCCGGTGCACCGGGAGGTGAGCGCGGCGCACCGGACGTCCTCCAGCCTGACCCGGCCGTCGGCCGCGGGTCCAACGCGAGAAAGCGAACGCATTCAGCAGTGTGGCCGCTCAATCGCTCTGCGTGCCGTCCCCGGAGACGAATGAGCGGCGCGGGGCCAGTCTGGAAGGGTCACCCGCCGCGGTGACAGCGCTTCCCCGCTTTCCCGCCCGAAGGAGACCAGGACGTGCCGCTTCCCGCCGAGAACCATCACACCCACGCCTCGCCCGTCGCGCTCGCCGTCCGTCAGGCCGTCGCGGACGGGCTGATCGGGGAGGACCGGCCGGTGGCCGGGTTCCTCGATGTACGGGGCGTGCGCGACAGCGTCGCC
Source organism: Streptomyces sp. NPDC001858 (assembly GCF_053594615.1). Taxonomy (NCBI): domain Bacteria; kingdom Bacillati; phylum Actinomycetota; class Actinomycetes; order Kitasatosporales; family Streptomycetaceae; genus Streptomyces; species Streptomyces sp. NPDC001858. The sequence goes on along the minus strand of NZ_JBSFEV010000008.1, from coordinate 267,424 downwards.
GCTCTGCACGCGGCGTTCGCGCAGGTGCCGGACGTACTGCACGCCTTCGCCGCCAAGGCCTGTGCGCTGGTGCCCGTGCTGCGGCTGCTCGCCGACGCCGGGATGGGCTGCGAGGTGGCGAGCCCCGGTGAGCTGCAGCTGGCGCTGGACGCGGGGTTCGCCCCGGCGCGCATCGTGCTGGACTCGCCGGCCAAGACCCGCCGGGAGATCCGCGAGGCCCTCGCCCTGGGGGTCGCGCTCAACGCGGACAACCTCGACGAGCTCGACCGGATCGACGCCCTGCGCCCCGCGGACTGCGCGTCGGTGCTCGGGCTGCGGGTCAATCCCCAGGTCGGCGGCGGGTCCATCGGGGCGATGAGCACGGCGACCGCGACCTCCAAGTTCGGGGTGGCCCTGCGCGATCCGGGGGCCCGTGCGCGGGTCGTCGAGGCCTTCGCGCGGCGCCCGTGGCTGACCCGGCTGCACGCGCACGTGGGCTCGCAGGGCTGTCCGCTGTCCCTGATCGCGGCGGGCCTCGCGCAGACGCACCGGCTCGCCGAGGAGATCGACGCGCGCGTCGGGCGCCGCCAGGTGACCAGCCTCGACCTGGGCGGCGGGCTGCCGGTGAACTTCGCCGACGACACGGTCACGCCGACCTACGCCGAGTACGTCGCCGCGCTCACGGCGGCGGAGCCGGCGCTGCTGGACGGGCGCTATCAGCTGGTCACCGAGTTCGGCCGCTCCCTGATCGCCAAGAACGGCTTCACGGCGGCCCTCGTCGAGTACGTGAAGGACGCGGGCGGCCGGCGGGTCGCGCTCACGCACGCGGGCGGGCAGGTGGCCACCCGGACGGTGTTCATGCCGGATGCCTGGCCGTTGCGGGTGTCGGCGTTCGGGCCGGACGGCACGCCCAAGCGGACGCCCGTCGTGCGGCAGGACGTCGCCGGGCCGCTCTGTTTCGCCGGGGACGTGGTGGCCCACAACCGGCCGCTGCCGGCGCTCGCCGAGGGGGACCTGGTCGTGCTCCACGACACCGGCGGCTACTACTTCTCGGCGCACTGGTCGTACAACAGCCTGCCGAGGCCCGCCGTGTACGGCTATCTGCTGGACGCCGGTCAGGTCAGATTCGCCACGGTCCGGGCCGCGCAGACGGTGCGGGAGATCTCCGCGGAGAGCGGTCTGGCGCAGGCGGACGCCCTGCTCACGGGCTTCACCGCGGCGGCCCGCCCCTGAGACGGGGCTGTCCGGGGCGACCCCGGCTGTGCGAGGCTCGCCCACGACAGGGATCATTTGAATGTTGGACAGCAACGGAATGTCGGACAGCAACACGGCAACAGGGAGAGTCAGCGGTATGCGCATCGGTCTGCTCGGCACCGGCCCATGGGCGCAGATGGTCCACGCGCCCGTCCTCGCCGCCCACGACGACCTGGACTTCGTCGGAGTCTGGGGCCGGCGTCCGGAGGCCGCGCAGGAACTGGCCGACCGCCACGGGACCAGGGCCTACGACGACGTCGACGCCCTGCTGGCGGACGTGGACGCGGTGGCCGTCGCGCTGCCGCCGGACGTCCAGGCGCAGCTCGCGGTGCGGGCCGCCGGGGCCGGCTGTCATCTCCTGCTGGACAAGCCCGTCGCGGCGACGGTCGCGGGAGCGCAGGCGGTGGTGCGGGCGGCGGCGGAGGCCAAGGTCGCCTCGGTCGTCTTCTTCACCAGCCGGTTCGGGTCCGAGGCCCGTGCCTGGCTCGCCGAGCAGGCGGCCGTCGGAGGGTGGTTCACGGGCCACGCGCAGTGGCTCGGGGACGTCTTCCACGGCGACGGCGACAGCCCGTTCGCCACGCCCTGGCGCGGCGAGAAGGGCGCCCTGTGGGACGTCGGTCCGCACGCGCTGTCGGTGCTGCTGCCGGTCCTCGGCGACGTCCGCCGGGTCACGGCCGCGGCCCATGGCCCCGCCGACACCGTCCACCTGGTCCTGGACCATGCCGCCGGCGCCTCCAGCACGCTGACGCTCAGCCTGACGGCCCCGCCCGCGGCGACGGGCGCGAGCCTGGAACTCCGCGGCACGGCCGGGGTGACCGAGCTCCCCCGGGACACGACGGACGCCCACACCGCCCTCACCCGGGCCGCGGACGAACTGCTCACCGCGGCCCGCGAGGCCCGCCCCCACCCCTGCGACGCGGCTTTCGGTCTCCGCGTGACAGAGATCCTGGCCGAAGCCGAGACCCTGCTGGAGACCGAAACCCGCTGACTCAGTCCGCCTCACCCGGCGATCTCGAAATTCATCCGTTCCCGGACGATCGGGTAGCCCGCCCTGGTGAAGTGGGCCGCCATCGGGAAGTTGCCCTGGTCGGTGGCGGCGGCGATGAAGTCGGCGCCGCGTTCGGCGAGGTGGTGGGTGCATTCGGCGAGCAGGTCGTAGGCGTAGCCGTGGCCCCGTTGCTGCGGCAGGACGCCGATGAACCCGATGCAGGGGCCGGAGGGGTTGTGGGCCGGGATGTGGATGCCGGCCAGGTCGCCGTCCGGGGTGCGGGCGACCTGCCACCACTCGCGCGGGGACGGGCACCAGCGGAAGAAGTCCATCTCCTCTTGGGCGGCCTGGTCGAGGCCGCCTTGCTCGATGGCCTTGCGGGCGTGGGCGTCGAGGGTGTCGGAGTGGATGCGGCGCAGGGCGTCGAAGAAGACGGCGTCGTCGGGTTCGGCGGAGAAGGTGAGCCGGCCAGGGCGGTCGGGCAGGCCGCACTGCGGGGTCCAGCGGTACACGAAGCGTTCGACGAGCGGGGTGTGGCCGGCCGCGCGGGCCACCGTCTGCCGGGCCTCGACGGCGGCGCGCATGACGGGGTCGTCGCGCCAGCCGCCCGGCATGACCAGCTCCAGGCCGACCTGCCAGGGCGCGGTGCGCAGGAGTTCGGCGGCGGCCTCCTCCTCGCCGTCGGCGAAGTCGAACCACTCGACGACGAGGGGTTCGGCGTCGTCCGGGCCGCCCCACCAGGCGGCGCGGGCGACGACCCGGCCGTCGCGCAGGGCGACGCGCTTCCACTGCGGGCGGTAGGTCATCCTGCCGAACGCCTCGGCGGCGCGCAGCGGGTCGGGCAGGGTGTCGAAGAGATGGACGTCGCTCTCGTCGAGAGCGCGGATGACCAGGTCGGTCACGGATTCCTCCGGGATGCATGCGTGGTGGTTGCTGCGCTCCCGGGCGTCGGACGCGGAGATCGGACTCGCGGTCAGACGGGGCACGCCGGGGTCACGGGGTGGGAGCGCGGGACGGGTGTGCACTTCATGGCGCTCGCCTCCTTCCGTGGGTGTCCGGGCGTGCGGTCACACGGTAGGGGGTCGCTCGGGCTCGCGTCCATCGGTTTTCCCGGCGTGCGCGGGCCCGTGCCGGGGTGGAGCGTGGGGGTGTGGCACGACAGCACGGGGACCGGCGTGGGTGGCTGCGGGGCGCGCCGCCGCCGCGCTGGGTGCGGGCGCTGCCGCTCGTCCTGATCGCGGGCGTCTGCGCCGCCACGCTGGCCAGCCCCGACCCGCTGGACATCGGCTTCGTGCTGGGCGCGATCCCGCCGCTGGCCGTCCTGACGTACGGTCCGGTGGCGACCGCTCTGCTGGGCGCGGCGGTCGTCGTGATGCTCAACGTGCCCGCGTTCCAGCTGGACCGGCCGGGGCAGACCGATGTGCTGACGGTGTGTTTCGTCGCCGTGCTGAGCGTGTTCGTGGCGTTCGTGCGCCGCCGCCGGGACGTCCAGCTGGACACCGAGCGCACGATCGCCGAGGCCGCGCAGCGTGCCCTGGTGCCGCCGGTGCCCGAGCGGGTGGGCCCGGTGCGCTGCGCGGGTCTGTACCGGGCGGCGCAGGAGGGGACGCTGGTCGGCGGCGACTTCTTCGATGTGCGGATGAGCGCCCATGGGGTGCGGGCGGTGCTGGGCGATGTGCAGGGGCACGGGCTGGCGGCGGTGGCGACGGTGGCCGCGCTGCTCGGCGCGTTCCGGGAGGCGGTGCTCGATCTGCCGACGGTGGAGGCGGTGGCCGCCCGGCTCGACCGGCGGCTGGTGGTGGACTCGGCGCGGGTCGCCCATGCCGAGCTGTTCGCGACGGCCGTCCTGCTGGAGTTCACGCCGCAGGCGGACGCCGTGCGCGTCGTCGTCTGCGGGCATCCGCCGCCGGTGCTGCTGCGCGAGGGCCGGGCGAGCGAGGTGCCCGCCGTCCCGTGGACGCCCCTGGGGCTCGGCCTGCCGCAGGGCGCCGCGCTCACCGCGCACGTCCTGCCGCTGCGCCCCGGCGACCGGCTCTTCCTCGCCTCGGACGGCGTCTCGGAGGCCAGGGACGACGCCGGCGTCTTCTACCCGCTCCTGGACCGGCTGCCCTCCCTGGCCGCGGACGGCGACACCGACCCGGCGGCGACGGCCGACCGGGTGTGGGCGGACGTCCTGCGGTACTCGCCCACCGTCCGCGACGACGTCACGATGCTCGTTCTCGCGCCGTGGCGTCCTGGCCGCTGAGAAGCTCCGCGTCGCCCTCGGCGTCGATGTGCGGCAGGATCCGGTCCAGCCAGTGCGGCGTCCACCAGGCGTGCTTGCCGAGCAGGGTCATCACGGCGGGCACCATGAGCAGCCGGACCACGGTGGCGTCGATCAGCACGCTCACCGCGAGGCCCAGGCCCAGCATCTTGACCACGATGTTGTCGCTGATGATGAACGCGGCGAACACGCTCACCATGATCAGGGCGGCGCAGGTGATGACCCGGGCGGTGATCTCCAGCGCGTGGGCGACGGAGTCCTTGGCGTCGCCGGTGCGCAGCCAGTTCTCGTGGACGCGGGAAAGCAGGAAGATCTCGTAGTCCATGCTGAGGCCGAAGATGATCGCGAACATCATCATCGGCACATAGCTCTCGATGGGCACGTCGCCGTGGACGCCCAGCGCGGGCCCGCCCCAGCCCCACTGGAAGACGGCGACGACGACGCCGTACGAGGCCGTGATCGACAGGACGTTGAGGACGGCGGCCTTGACCGCGACGAGCAGGCCGCGGAAGACGGCGAGGATGATCAGGAAGGCGAGGCCGACGACCACACAGATGATCAGGGGAAGCCGGCTGGCGACGATGTCGCGGAAGTCGACCTGGGCGGCGGTGGTGCCGGTGACATAGCCCTTGGCGTCGTAGCCGGAGACCGCGTCGGGCAGGGTCGTGTCCTTGAGCCGGTTCGTCAGCTCGGTGGTGACTTCGTCCTGCGGGGCCTGCGTGGAGTAGACGGTGGCGAGCAGGACGTCGCCGTCCTGGGTGGTCGTCAGCGGGGTGACGGTGGCCGCGTCGGGCACCGCGGTCAGGGTCTGCTGCGCCTGGTTCTGGAGGTCGGTGCGTTTGTCGGAGGGGACGGAGGTCTGGTCGATGACGACGGTGAGAGGCCCGTTGGAGCCGGGCCCGAAGGCGTCGGTCATCAGGTCGTAGGCCCGCCGGTCGGTGAAGGAGGTCGGGTCGGCTCCGTCTCCGATGTGGCCGAGCTGGATCGAGAAGACCGGGATGGCGAGGATCGCGATGACGGCGACACCGCCCCCGAGGTACTGCCAGGGTCTGCGCTCGACGCGCTTGGCGTAGCGGTGCCAGGTGCCGTGCGGGGTGGCGCCCGGTTCGGCGTCGGTCTCGGCGACGGGTCTGCGCACGTGCCAGCGGTCGATGGCGTGGCCGATGAGCCCGAGCATGGCGGGGACGAGGGTGAGGGCGCCGGCGACGGCGGAGACGACGGTGATGGCGGCGGCGAGGCCGAGTTTGCCGATGAAGGACACCCCGGACGCGTACAGGCCCATCAGCGCGATGATCACGGTGGTGCCGGAGACCAGCACGGCGCGCCCGCTGGTGGCGGTGGCGTGTCCGGCGGCCTCGGCGGGGTCGGCGCCGTCCATCAGGTTCTGCCGGTGCCGGGTGATCAGGAACAGGGCGTAGTCGATGCCCACGCCGAGGCCGATCATGGTGGCCAGGGTGGGTGAGACGGTGGCGAAGGTGAACGCGGCGGCCAGCAGCCCGAGGACGGCGAGTCCGCCGACGACCCCGACCAGCGCGGTGAGCAGGGGCAGACCGGCCGCGATGACACTGCCGAAGCCGATGAGCAGGACGACGATGGCGACCGCGAAGCCGATCAGCTCGCTGATCCGGTCGTTGGCCTCGGGCCGGGCCAGTTCGCCGAGCGAGCCTCCGTACTCGACGTCGGCGCCGGCCGCCCGCAGCGGCTGGACGGCCTGGTCGACGCCGTGCAGGTAGTCGTCGCCCAGGGTGTTGGGCTGCTGGTCGAAGCGGACGGTGATGTAGCCGGTCTTGCCGTCGCTCGACACCGGGCCGACCTTGGTCGGGCTGACCGAGAGGGGGTTCTGCGCCGAGAGGACGTGGGGCAGCTTCTGCAGATCGCCGACCGTCGTGGACATCTGTGAACTGAGCGCGCTCAATGCCTGCTCGTCGTCGTGCAGGACGATCTGGGCGCTGTATCCGCCGGCCTGCGGGTCGTGCTCCTTGAGGACGTCGAGGCCTTCCTCGGACTGGGTGCCCGGGAGCTGGAAGTTGTCCTCGTAGGTACCGCCGACGGCACGGTCGATCACTTGGAGGGCGACCAGGGCCACGAGCCAGGCGACGATGACGATCAGGAAGTGACGGGCGCACCAGGCGCCGAGCCTGCGCAGTCCCCCGCGTCGCGGGGCGCCGGCGGTGGTGGGTGCCATGGGCCCATTACACGCCCGGCCGATCTTCGCGGCATCTCGGACGCACCCGATCCGGAACTGATCGCGATTGCAGGGTGCGGCTCCAGGATGAATGGTGTTAGTACATTCCTTCGGACCCGAGGAGCAGATGCCATGCCGAAGCCGAAGCCAGGCGCCTCCGAACCGTCCCCGGACCGCGTCACCCCGGACGACCTGCTCCATACGCGCACCGGCACCGAGGTGTCGCCGGAGGACATGGTCCTCGTCACCGGGCGGGACCTCACCCCGCGCAACCTCGAGTGGGCCCGCCGCAAGCTCGCCGAGGAGGGACCCTCCGCCATAGAGAAGCTGCTGCCGTGAGGTAGCGGCCCCTTCCGCCGCGGGCACCGCGACTGCCAGACTGCGGAGGATGCCCGACTTCGACATGCTCGTCCTCGGATCAGGTCCCGGCGGTCAGAAGGCCGCCATCGCCGCGGCCAAACTGGGCCGCCGGGTCGCCGTCGTCGACCGCCCCGACATGGTCGGCGGGGTCTCCCTCCACACCGGCACGATTCCCTCCAAGACGTTGCGCGAGGCGGTGCTCTATCTCACCGGGCTCACCCAGCGCGACCTGTACGGCCAGAGTTACCGGCTCAAGGAGAACATCACCGTCGCCGACCTGACCGCCCGGACCGAGCATGTGGTCGGGCGGGAGATCGACGTCATCCGCAGCCAGTTGTCCCGCAACCATGTGGCCCTGTTCGCCGGCACCGGCCGGTTCGTCGACGCGCACACGGTCGCCCTGCGCGAGATCACCGGGCAGGAGCGGCTGATCAGCGCCGAGCACATCGTGATCGCCACCGGGACGCGGCCGGCCCGGCCGGACAGCGTGGAGTTCGACGGCCGGACCATCCTCGACTCGGACAACGTCCTGACGGTCGAGCGGGTGCCGCAGTCGATGGTGATCGTGGGTGCCGGTGTCATCGGGATGGAATACGCCAGTATGTTCGCCGCGCTCGGCAGCAAGGTGACGGTGGTGGAGAAGCGGGCCGGGATGCTCGACATGTGCGACGTCGAGGTCATCGAGTCGCTCAAGTACCACCTGCGGGACCTGGCGGTGGCCTTCCGGTTCGGGGAGACCGTGGCCGCCGTGGAGCGGCATCCCCGCGGCGCGCTGACCGTGCTGGAGAGCGGCAAGAAGATCCCGGCGGACGCGGTGATGTACTCGGCCGGCCGGCAGGGCCTGACCGACGAACTCGACCTCGGCAAAGCGGGGTTGGCGGCCGACCGGCGCGGCCGGATACCGGTCGACGAGCACTACCGCACACAGGTCCCGCACATCTACGCCGTCGGTGACGTCATCGGCTTCCCGGCGCTCGCCGCGACGTCGATGGAGCAGGGCCGGGCGGCCGCCTACCACGCCTGCGGCGAACCGGTCGGGCAGATGCACCACCTCCAGCCGATCGGCATCTACACCATCCCGGAGATCAGCTTCGTGGGGCGGACGGAGGATCAACTCACCGAGGAGCGGGTGCCGTTCGAGGTGGGCGTGGCCCGGTACCGCGAACTGGCCCGCGGGCAGATCATCGGCGACGCGCACGGCATGCTCAAGCTGCTGGTCTCGCCCGTGGACCGCAAGCTGCTCGGCGTGCACTGCTTCGGGACCGGAGCGACCGAGCTGATCCACATCGGTCAGTCGGTGATGGGCTGCGGCGGGACCGTCGACTATCTCGTCGACGCGGTGTTCAACTACCCGACGCTGGCGGAGTCGTACAAGGTCGCCGCCCTCGACGCCACCAACCGGCTACGGCAGTTGGACCGCATCGGGGACTGAACAGGGACGGAGCGGGGACGGAGCGGCGGCCGGGCGGGGACTGACCGGCCGTCATGAACATTTGCCACCCGGCAAGCTTGAAAGCTCAACCGGTAGGGCTATAGTCACTCGCACACTCGGTGTGACCGTTCGCCGACACAGAGCTGGAACGGTATCCTCCGCGCGCCCCGCTGCCGACGTTTCCCGAGGTCATCCCCTCTCGGTGCACGGCGGTGCTCCACTCCTCCCCACCCCCGAAACGCCGTCGGGTCGTCCCCGGATCGGGCGGCGTGCACGACGGAAAGCGGCACAACGATGAGCAACAGCACCGGAAGAGGGCTCCAGGCGAACGTGCTGGGCACCTTCGACACGGTGGTGATGGCGGTCGCGGGCAGCGCCCCGGCCTACTCCATCGCCGCCACCACGGCGGTCCTGGCCGGGGCCGTGGGCCTGGCCGGTCCGGCGGCACTGCTGTACTGCGCGATACCCATGCTGGGCATCGCGCTGGCCTTCAGCCGGCTCAGCCGGATCGACGTCAACGCCGGCGCCAGCTACTCATGGGTGGGGCGCACGCTCCACCCGTTCCTGGGCTTCATCAGCGGCTGGGCGCTGGTCGTCTCGGCGACCATCTTCATGGTGGCGGGCTCGCTGCCGGCCGGTTCGATGACGCTCGCCCTCTTCGACGAGGACCTCGCCGACAACACGGCCCTGTCGACCGTCGTCGGCGCCGCCTGGTTCCTGGTGATGCTGGCGGTGGTGCTGGGCGGGGCCCGGCTCACCGTGCGCGCACAGTTGATCATGTCGGGGGTGGAGCTGGCGATCCTGGCGCTGTTCGCGGTGCTCGCCGTCTTCCACACGGACAAGTCACTGCCGTTCGACTGGTCCTGGCTGGGTTTCAGTCACTTCGACGGGGTGTCCGGCTTCGCCTCGGGCGCACTGGTCGCCGCGTTCTACTACTGGGGCTGGGACGTGACCAGCAACCTCAGCGAGGAGACCCGCAACAGCCGCCGTACGACCGGTCTCGCGGGACTCATCGGCGTGGGCATCGTCTTCCTGCTGTTCGAGGTCTTCACCATCGCGGTGAACATCATCCTCAGCTCGCAGCGAATCGAGGACAACGGCGCGAACGTGCTGGCGGCGCTGGGCGAGGAGGTGTGGCCCGGCTGGGGCGGCAAACTGCTGATCGTGGCCGTGATGCTGTCCACCGTCGCCACCCTGGAGACGACCCTCATCCAGGTCACCCGCTCGCTGTTCGCGATGGGCCGCGACCGTACGATGCCGTCCGCACTGGGCAAGGTGCACCGCGCGTGGAACACGCCCTGGGTGGCGATCTCGGTGGTGGGCGGGGTGGCGCTGGTGCTGTTCGTCGCCTCCAACGCGCTGGGCTCGGTGGGCGACATCCTCGGCGACGCGATCTCGGCGATCGGCCTGCAGATCGCCGTCTACTACGGACTGGCCGGCCTCGCGGCCGTCGTCGCCTACCGCAAGACGCTGCTGAACTCCCCGGCCGACTTCGTCCTCGGCGGGCTGTGGCCGCTGTTCGGCGCGCTGTTCATGTTCTGGATCTTCGTGGAGTCGCTCGGCGAGCTGGACCCCGCGGTGATCGCCATCGGCATCGGCGGACTCGCCCTGGGGCTGGTGCCGATGCTCTGGTACTGGCGGCAGGGCAGCGACTACTACCGGCCCGCCCGGCTGGACGCCTCGCAGACCGTCGAGACCGGCTATCTGCCGGACGGCGACCGGGCCGGGCAGAGCGCCGTCCACGAGGGTCTGTCCACCGACTTCTGAGAGGGGACCCGATGGCGCGGGACCGCTTCGCCCCCGATTTCGACCCCGACTGCGGGGACTCCGCCCTCTCCTCCACCCGGCACGACATCGTCATCGGCCGCTGGCAGGGGCTGCGGGACCTGCTGCGCACGACCGGACCCGACTGGCTCGTGCGCGGTCACCGGGTCCGGCTGCTGGCGCAGGCCTGCGCGGACAGTTCGACGGTGGAGACATGGCTGGCCGCCGAGCCGCGCAGCGCCGACGCGCTGATGCTGCGGGCGGCGACGGAGACCGCCCGGGCGTTCAACGTCGCCATCGCCGCCGGCCGGGGCGCTCCGGTCGACCGGACGCGCGTCGACGCCGCGGTGCTGGCCTGTCTGGCCGCCGCCGAGGCCTATCTGGACGACCCGACGCCATGGACCTCGCTGATCTCGGTCGCCCGGCTCTACCCGTCCGGGGTCCGGCGGCAGGAACTGGCCCGCTGGTGGGACGAGTTGCACCGGCGGGACCCGTACAGCATGGAGGGCCACCTCCAGGTCCTGCACTACTACTCCGCCCGCTGGCACGGCTCGCACGGCCTGATGTACGACTTCGCCCGGGACGCGGCCGGCGTGGCCCCGCCGGGCTGTCCGCTGCCGGTGCTGGTGCAGTACGCGCGCGTCGAGGAGTTCCGCCACACCGTCGACGCCGCGCAGGGCCGTTCCTCCTCGGTGGCCCTGAGCCAGCACTGGAAGAACGACGGCGCCGTCAGCGACGTCCGCCGCACCTGGGAACGCTGGATCATGGGCCGCTCGGCGGACGTCGTCGCCCCGGGCGAGCTGCGGGACGTCAACTACCTCGCGCACGCGGCCTGTTCGGCGGGCGCCGCGGAGGTGGCCGCGCCGCTGCTGCGGATCCTCGGCCGCCGGGCGACCCGCGCTCCCTGGTCGTTCACCGGGGATCCCGCGCAGCAGCTCGTCAAGTGGCGCAAGGAGTGGGGGGTACGCGACTGACCGGTGCGCACTCCCCCGGCCGGGTCAGGGAGCGGCGTTCGGGCCGTCCGGGCGGCTGCCGCGGCGCTCGACCATCTCCCGGCTGAGCCCCTCCGTCTCCGGCTCGGGCAGCCGCTCGAAGCCCTCCTCGGTGATCACGGAGACGATCGGGAAGATCCGGCGGTTGATGTCGGGGCCGCCGGTGGCGGAGTCGTCGTCGGCCGCGTCGTACAGGGCCTGGAGCGCGGTGAGGGCCGCGTCCCGCCGGGACATGTCGGCGCGGTACAGCTTCTTCAACGCCCCGCGGGCGTACGGGGATCCGGAGCCCTCGGCGTGGAAGGGCGACTGCTCGTACAGGCCGCCGGCCACGTCGAAGCTGAAGATACGGCCCCGGGCGCGCGAGGCGGGGACGGCGGTGTCGTAGCCGACCAGGAGCGGGACGACGGCGAGGCCCTGCATGGCCTGGCCGAGGTTCTGCCGGATCATCGTGGCCAGCCTGCGCGCCTTCGCGCCGAGGGTCATCGCGACGCCCTCGACCTTCTCGAAGTGCCCCAGCTCGACCTGGTACAGCTTCACCATGTCCAGGGCGAGGCCGACGGTGCCGGCGAAGGCGACGGCGGTGTGCTCGTCCGCCGGGTGCACCTTCTCCAGATCGCGCTGCGCGATGAGGTTGCCCATGGTGGCCCGGCGGTCACCGGCGATCAGCACGCCGTCGCGGTAGGTGAGGGCCAGCACGGTGGTGCCGTGCGGGAAGCTGTCCGGGGCGGCCCGGACGCCGTCCGGGAACGGCGGGCGGGTCGGGAGCAGCTCGGGGCGGTGCACCGCCAGGAACTCGCTGAACGACGAGCCTCCCGCCGTGAAGAACTCCTCGGCCAGCCGGCCCTCCTGCCCACGCCCGCTCGGTCCGCTCATGTCAGTCCTCTCCCCGCCCGCTCCGACATCCCCTACCTACCAGCGGCCCGGGGCCGGGAAACTCAGTCGTGCGGGAACGAGTGGTGCTCGTGGGCGATCAGCCAGCGGCCGCGCTCCTTGCGCAGGCCGAAGGTCAGCCGCAGCCGCAGGGTGGGCTGCGCGGCCAGTTCCTGCGGTGTGCCGCAGCGCAGCAGGGCGTACGCGTAGGCGACGTCGTGCCCGGCGGTGACGTCGAGCGTGTCGATGTCGAACCGGGCGCCCTGCGCCTGCCAGGCGAAGAACGGCGGCCAGCAGGCCCGGTAGGCGGCCAGCCCGCGGATGCCCTCGTGCGGCGCGGGCACGTCGTACATGACGAGGTCCTCCGCGTGTCCGGCGACGACGGTCTCGAGGTCGCCGCGGTGGACGGCGGCGGCCCAGCGGCTGATCAGGACGCGGATCTGCGTCTCGTCGTCGTACACGGTCGTCCTCCTTTCTGCGTGGGGTCTCCTTCCAGGAGACTGCGACACTCGGCTGTGTGCTCACTTTCGACGATCTGCTGCTGCGCGCCCGCGCGCTCGCCGGGGACGGACGGCGACGGGTGCTGCTCGGCATCGCCGGCAGCCCCGGCGCGGGCAAGACCACCCTGGCCGAGCGGCTGACGCGGGAGCTGGACCGGGCCGCGCACGTCCCGATGGACGGCTTCCACCTCGCCGACGCGGAGCTGGACCGGCTCGGCCGCCGCGACCGCAAGGGCGCGCCGGACACCTTCGACGCCGCCGGGTACGCGGCCCTGCTGCGGCGGCTGCGGGAGGACGCCGACGACGTGGTGTACGCGCCCGGCTTCGAGCGGGTGCTGGAGCAGCCCATCGCGGGGGCCGTCCCGGTGCCGCCCTCGGCCCGGCTGATCGTGACGGAGGGCAACTATCTGCTCCTGGGCACCGGCGCGTGGACGCGCGTGCGGGCCGAGCTGGACGAGGTGTGGTTCTGCGAGACGGACGAGGAGGAGCGGGTCCGCCGGCTGATCGCCCGGCACGAGCGGTTCGGCAAGGGCCACGCGGAGGCGGTGGCCTGGGTGGAGCGCAGCGACGAGCGCAACGCCGAGCTGGTGGCGGCCACACGGGAGCGAGCGGACCTGGTGGTCCCCCTGCCTGTCGATGGCACGCGCTAAGCGGGTCCGGCGAAGTCCGCGGCGGTTCGGCAGCGCCCCTTAAGGGGCGCGGGGAACTGCGCGACCAGCCACGACGGCGCCGCAGCCGAACGACGGCACATCGCGGCACTTCCCGCGGAGCGCTTAGCGCCGGCGAGCCGCACGGCAGCGCCCCAAAGGGGCGCGGGGCGCTGACATTTGCGGCTCCGCCGCGCGGGCGCGACCGGCCACAACGGCGCCGCAGCAAAACAACGGCACATCGCGGCACCTCCAGCGGAGCGCCACGCGCCGGGCGTCCTGGAGCGTCGGTTCGGGCTCTCGCTCTCCCCCGCCTGCTTCCAGGACGCCCGGCTGCCCACGTACCCGTTGCGGGTCGCCGTTACGCGGAGAGGACTCCTGAGGCCTGGTCGAAGAACTCGGTGAGCTGCGCCTTGATCGACTTCTTGCCGAAGGCGATGGCGAGGTTGGCCTGGAAGAGCAGGTCCCAGACCTGGTCGGCGCCCTGCGGCGGGGGCACCGGGTTGGGCAGCGCGTCGGTCGCCTTGGTGACGCGCTGGGCGATGTAGTCGGCGTTCGCGATGTTGAGCTTGTCGGTCGCGGTCAGGCCCGCGGAGACCAGCTTGCGGGCCTTGTCCGTCGGCGGGATGCCGCGCAGCAGCTGGAAGTCCTTGATCGCGCTCTCGTCCTGCGCGATGAACGAGATGATCTTGACGGAGTCGGCGACCTTCGTGCTGTGCTTGGTGGCGCTGAGCAGCACCCCGCCGTTGACGAAGTTGCCCTCGCGGGCACCGGAGAAGTCACCCTGCGGGGTGGGCAGGAAGTCCAGCTGCGCGTCGGTGATCGAGCCGCCCGCGCCGTAGACGCCGGAGTCGAAGGTGAACAGCGCCTTGCCGATGACGACCGCGTTCTTGGTGAGGTCGTTGTGCGCGGCGGAGGTGACGGCCGGCGGCGGGCAGGCGTCGACCTCGCGCATCTCGGTCCAGTACTCCCACCAATCCCGCAGGGTGTCGGCGGTGAAGCCGAGCTCCTTGCCGTCGTCGGAGAAGAAGCTCTGGCCCTTCTCCCGGGCGAAGACCTCGAAGCACTGGAGGGTGCCGCCGCCGCCGTCGTCGACGCCGTAGATCTTGCCGCCGCTCTTCTTGTAGACGTCCCTCGAGATCTCCTTGAGGTCCGCCCAGGTCCATTCGCGCTCCGGCAGCTCCAGGCCCAGCTCCTCCAGGCCGCTGCGGTTGACGGTGAGTTGGTTGATGCCCATGCCGGACGGGACGCCGTACAGCTTGCCGTCGACGGTGCCGTTCGCCAGGAGCGTCTTGGAGAAGCCGGTGAGGTCGAGGCCCTTGCCGACGTACTCGTCGAGCGGGGCGAGGACGCCCTTGCGGGCGTACTGGGCGACCAGCGCCGTGTCCATCTGCATGAGGTCCGCGGCGCTGCCGCCGGCGACGTTGGTGTTGAACTTGTCGAAGTACCCGTCGTATCCGGAGTAGGTCTCCTGGATCTCGATCTTCGGGTTGGCCTTCTGGAAGGTGGCGAGGGCCTTCTTGTACGCCGCGTGGCGCTCGTCGCTGCCCCACCAGGTCATGGTCAGCTTGCTGCCGGCGCTGCCCTCCGCGGTGCCGCTGGAGCAGGCGCTCAGCGCGCCGCCGAGCGCGCCGGCGGCGGCGAGACCGCTCGCGGTGCGGAAGAGGGTTCTGCGCGAGATCTGGTGACCCAACGGGTCCTCCCTGGATGTGCGTGACGGATTTCCGCGCCGGTCGCGCACCCGTGGGGTGGGGCACGGATCTCGGCGGCGTACAGCTCCAGTGCCCCGGCGCGGACCTCGGCGCCGTCGGGGGCGGGCAGCAGGCAGGCCAGCATAGGCCGCCGCCGACGCAGCTGATCATCTGGGTGCCCGCCTTCTGCGGGTCGGAGCAACGGGCCTACGGCAGGCGGGAGTCACGCGGCTTCAGGTTCGGGTGGCCGGGGTGGTCGTCCCGGCGGACCCGCTCGCGCAGCGGGCCCTGCTCGATCACGTCGGCGAGGACGGCGTCGTACGCCTCGGCGTGTCGGGCAGGGCGTGCTGCAGGCGCGGTTCGTCGGGTCAGACGACGGGCGCGGAGCGGCGGGCGCGCAGTGCGACGGTCAGTGTGTGCGGGCCGAGTCCTCCGATGTAGACGCGGTTCCCGGTCGTCGCGTCGGTGCCGCCCGCCACGCTGTAGTCCTGACCCGGGTCGTACCGCAGTACGTCGCTGCGGTCCGGTCCGGCGAGCGGTTCGCCCGCCTCGACGTCGACCTCGACGCGGATCTCGTCGTCACCGGCCCGGTAGGTCATCGGGCCGGTCGGCAGGCACCAGCGTCCGTCGCCGAGCGGGACGGCGCCCTCCGGCTCGCCGTCCGGCCGGAAGGTCAGTTCGAGGGACCAGGGGACGCGGGGTCCGCTGATGTCGATCCGCAGGTCGGCGCCGTCCTCGCGCAGGTCCACCTCGACGCGGGTGGTGTGGGAGACCTCGTCCCGAGGGCGGTCCGGGAAGGCCATCGAGGCGGAGAAGCGGCCGTCGTCCACCAGCCGGTAGACGCCGTCGTCCCGCCTCTCGTCCTTGGCGAGCGGCTGGTAGTAGGCGGCCGTGAGGGTCTGCGTGAGCCGGTAGCTGTTGGCGGCGGGCTGTTCCATGTCGGCGGCGCGGAACGGGCCCAGGTCGAAGAACCCCCGCGAGAGCCGGACCGCGTCGAGGACGGCGTCGCCGGCGAACAGGCGCAGGAAGGTGGGGTTGCAGGCGAGGCCGGAGCGGATGCGCCGGTGCTCGGGCACGTCGGAGCCGCCGTACACCACGGTGTGCGCGGTGGCCGAGGCGCGGGCGCCGAGGCGTGCGGTGGCGAGGTACCGGTCGCGCGGCAGGGTCTCCGCGGCCGGGGCCGGCAGGGCGTGGCCCAGGTCCGGGGTGAGGAGGATCTGGGCGAGCAGGTCGGGGTCGTCGATGCCGCCGTCGGCCGCCAGCAGCGCCGCGCGGGCGAAGTCGCCCCGGCCGGCGCGGATCGCGAGCAGCCGGTAGTGCGGCAGGTAGGGCGCCAGCGGGAACGGGTGGTTCTGGTCCTGCCGTCGTGAGTGGACGGTCTCCACCGTGCCGTCCGGCCTGATGAGGTCCAGGGTGGTGGCGAGGTTGCGTTCGACGGCGTACAGCAGGTCGGCGCGGCCGAGGACCTCGGCGAGCAGCAGCAGCGACGGGTTGGAGACGTGGGCCGCGTAGTTGGCGCTGCGTTCCGAGTACAGGCCGTCGGCGTCGATGTCGATGCCCTCGGAGAGCCACTCCTCGACGCGGTCGAGGAGGCGGTCGTCCGGGAACGAGCGGTGCAGCCGGGCCAGCGCCGCCGACAGTTCCCAGCGGTGGTTCGGGGTGTGCACCCCGCCGGTCAGGAGCGCTTCGGTGGCGGCGCCGGCGATCTCGGCGAGCGCGGCCGTGACCTCGCGCAGTTCCGGGCCTCCGGCTGCGGCGAGGACGTGCGCGTCGCACACGTCGTTGACGGTGAAGCCGGAGTCCGGCGGCGACTGCACGTTGTCGCCGCCGGCGAAGAGGCCGGTGGTCGTCTGCGTGGCGCGCAGGGCGCGCAGGCAGGTCGTCGCGGCGGCGACGGCCCGGCTGCTGCCGTGCAGTGCCGAGTCCGGGGACCGGTACGCCGCGATCAGGGTCTTCACCCGGTGGGCCAGGGCGCGGTGCGGCACACCGGTCGGTTCCTCGTCGGGGCCGGCCGCCAGCGGGGCGGCCAGCCGGTCGGCGGCACGCGCCGCCGCGCGGACGAACTCGTGGTCGAGCGGGGTGGGCAAGGTCAGTCCTTCAGTCCGGCGTTGATGTCGGCGTTCATGACGTACTTCTGGAAGACCAGGAAGACGACGATCAGCGGAACCATGGAGATGACCGATCCGCCGAGCAGCACCGACCAGTTGATGTTCTGCGCTCCGACGAGGCTCTGGATGCCGATCTGCACGGTGAACTTCTCGGGGTCGTTCAGCATCAGCAGCGGCCAGATGTAGTCGTTCCACCGCCACTGGAACGACAGGATGGCGAGCGTCAGCATGATGGGCCGGGAGAGCGGCACCATGATCCGCAGGAAGATCGACAGCTCCTTCGCGCCGTCGATGCGGGCGGCCTCGATGAGCTCGTCGGGGACCGTCAAAAAGAACTGGCGGAACATGAAGCACCCGGTCGCCGTGAGCAGAGCCGGGAGGATGATGCCGGCGAGCGAGTTGTAGAAGCCGAGGTCGCGGACCACCAGGAACAGCGGGGCGAGCATGACCTCGGCCGGCAGCATGGTGGTGGCCAGGATGCAGAGGAAAAAGGCCTTGAGCCATCTGTTGTCGTACTTGGCCAGCGCGTATCCGGTGCAGCAGCTGACTCCCACCGTGAGGATCGTCGCGATCACACACACGATGGTCGTGTTGATGAAGTACTGGGCGAAGTTGGCGCTTGCCCACGCTTCCTTGTAACCCGACACGGTGGGGTTGTCCGGGAACACCGTCAGCGGAAGGGAGAACAGGTCTCCCGCCGGCTTGAAGGAGCTGAGGACGAACCACAGCACCGGAATCGCGTAGAGGCCCGCCAGGACCCACAGCAGTGTCGTCGCGGGAATCGCGCGCCGAAGCCCGCCGGTCGCCGAGCCGCGGGACTTCTTCTTGGGGACGGCCCGTACGGAGTCGGCGTCGACCTTGCGCGGCATGTCTGTGGTTGTCATCGGTTCTCCACCCGCCGGTTGACCATCATCTGGATGATCGCGACGCCCATCAGGATGAGCATGAGCACGAACGACGCGGCGCTCGCGTAGCCGATCTGGCCTGCCTTGAACCCCGTCTGGTAGATGTACTGGACCAGCAGGTTGTTCGACGTTCCGGGTCCGCCGCTGTTGAGGGAGGCGAACACCGCGTATTCCTTCATCGCGTGGATCGTGTTGAGCAGGATGACGATGAAGGAGGTGGGCGCGATGCTCGGCAGTGTGATGCTGATGAACTGGCGCCACGGACCGGCGCCGTCGAGCGCGGCCGCCTCGTAGTACGACGTCGGTACGTTCTTGATCGCCGCGATGAACAGCAGCATGGAGAAGCCCGTCCAGGCCCAGGCCGCCGCCACCACGACCACGATCAGTGACAGGTCCGCGTTCGACTGCCACGGAACGGCGCTTCCGCCGACCTTCTCGATGAGGTAGTTGACCAGTCCGAAGTTCTCACCGAACAGCCATCGCCACAGGACACCCACGATGATGGGCGACAGCAGCCACGGGATGAAGAAGAAGAGGCGGGCGACCGACGCGCCCTTGGCGTGCTTGCTCACCAGCACGTTGGCGATGACCAACGACAACACGAAGTTCAGCGGAACGAAGAGCACGGTGTAGAGCAGCGTGCGGGTCGTCGCGTCGTAGAAGGCCGAGTCCCCGAGCAGCTTCTCGTAGTTGTCCAGTCCGACGAACTGGAACGACCCCACGCCCGTGTAGTCCGTGAAGGAGTAGACGAGCCCGATCACCGCCGGCCAGACGAAGAACAGCGCGAAGAGCACGACATTGGCCGCGATGAGGACCAGTGGCGCGAGGGTGTACTTACTGCGGCTCCTGGGCGGGCTCACGGACACGTCCGAGGCGCGTTTTGTCATCTTCCTGACTCCGTGCTGGTGGATTGGATAGCGGTGGGCTCACGCCATGAGCCCGGCATCACGCGGACGTCCATGTCCGGGCGGCGGTGGCTCGCACCGCCGCCCGGACCTGGGTCCTACTTCACGCCGCCGACCTGCTGGTCGTAGCCGGCCACGATGTTCTCCAGGGCCTTGTCGGACGACTGCTCGCCGTTGATCGCCTTACCGATCTCCGCCTTGGTCGGGTCGTCGGTGAGGCTCTTGCCCTTCAGCGCCCAGTTCGTCTGCGCGACGTTGAAGTAGCCGGAGATGGGGGCGTAGAGCGGGATCGACTCGTTGTAGAGCTTGAACGCCGCCTGCGCCGCCTCGGACTTGAAGGGGTACGTCGGGTTCAGACCGCTCTCGACCGGCAGGAACCCGGACGCCTCGCACAGGGCCTGGTAGTGGGCCGGCTCGTACAGCCAGGACAGGAACTTCGTCGCGGCGGAGGCCGCGTCGGCGTTGTTGTTGAAGCCGACGGTCATGCCGCCGCTGTTGACGTCGCTGGCCTGCACCGGCTCGGCGGGGGTCGGGACGCTCGCCCACTCGAACTTCGTGATGCTCTCCGCGAAGGCGGGAACCTGCCACACGCCGGACCAGAAGGCGACCACGTCACCGCTCTGGAACATGGCCGACGGGTCGGCGCCGCTCGTCCACACCGACTTCGGGATGGTCTTGTCGTCGTTCCAGCCGACGAAGGTCTTCACGGCCTTCTTGGTCGCCTCGTCCGCCGAGAACTTGCCGGCGGAGTCCGCGTGCATGTACTGCCCGCCCATCTCGTACACCATGGCGCGGAGTCTGGACGGCGACTGGTCGAAGGTCAGGGAGTACTTGGCCTTGGTCTTGTCCCGGACCTCGTTCGCCGCCTTGATGAACTCTGTCCAGGTCCAGGTCTTGGAGGGCGACGTCGGGTAGGAGACGCCGGCCTTCTCGAAGAGCGACTTGTTGATGAACATGCCGGACGCGGTGACGTCCGAGGGGATGGACAGCACCTTCCCGGACGAGTCCTTGGCGACGAAGTTCGCGTTGATCTTGTTGCTCTTGTTGTTGGCGATGTCGCTGAGGTCGAGCAGCTTGTTCGACCAGATCGGGTCCAGCTTCGGCACCGCCGCCACGTCGGGCAGGGAGTTCGCCTGCGCGGCGTTGCGCAGCTTCGTGTCGTAGCCGTCGTAGGGGAGGTTGACGAGCTTGACGTCGACGCCCGTTTCCTTCTTGTACTCCGCGACCATCTTCTTCCAGCCCGCGTCCTGCCCCGGAACCGTGGAGATCCAGAACGTCAGCGACTTGGAGGTACCGCCCGAGTCGCTGTCCGACCCGCAGGCGGAGAGCAGCAGGGCGCCTGCCGTGGCCACGGCTGCGAGGGGAACCATACGGCGCATACCGCCGCGGCCGAGTCGGCTGGAGCGCCGCACACCTACAGTGGTCATCTTCGATCCCTTTTTCGTCGTACGGGACGGAGCACGGCGCCGACCAACGCGGCACAGGTGCACTTTGGAGGAAATTCCGCTTTCCGAGGGCGCGGCCTCGCCCGGCCGCGTCGTTCCTACGGGTGGGGTCCCCGGCCTCCAGGCCGTCGCCCAGCGAGCACGCCCTCGCATGGCTGCCGTACATCATCGTGTACTGGCGGGACGCTACCCCAAGCCGGTGTCCCGACCGACTTAGAAAGCGCTTGTCCGGACATTGGCAGACTGAGTCCGAGGCCGTCAATCCTTAGCCCCCGCGGCCTGGGTCACGGTTTGGACTCCCCGGGCGACCGCGAGCCGTGCCGCGCCCGCGACGGTGCCGGAATCCCCCACCGTGCTGCTGACCACCTCGGTGGGCCAGCTCAGCCGCGCCAGCTCGGCCCGCACACCGGGCAGCAGCTGCGGATCCGCGCCCGTGCTGCCCCCGAGCACGATCAGGCCCGGGTCCAGCACGGCGGTCACGGCGGCGGCCAGGCGGCCCACGTCCGCGGCATGCCGTGCGACGAGCTCGCGGGCCGGGGCGCGGCCCTCTCCGGCCAGCGCGAAGAGCCGCTCGGTGGTGCGGGGACACGGGCCGTCGGCGCGGCTCCAGGCCGCCGCGGCCCGGCGCAGCAGGGAACGGGCGCCGATGTACTCCTCCAGGGCCTCCTGGCGCGGCTCACGGCCCTCGTCCCACGGGTAGGGCAGCCGGGCCAGCTCACCGGCGGCGCCGTTCGACCCGCGCAGCACCTGGCCCCCGACGACGATGCCGAGGCCGATGCCCACGCCGATCCGCAGATAGCCGAAGGTGTGGCGGCCGTGGGCGGCGCCCTCGTGCAGCTCCGCGAGCGCGGCGCAGTTGACGTTGTTCTCCAGGTGCACGGGAACGCCCGGCGGCAGCGCGACGGTCACGGCGTCGAAGACCGGCCCGGCCTTGGCCGTCGCGGGCCGCATCCCGCTGCCCTGCCGGTTCCGCTCGGCGACGTCGCCGACGGCCACGACGATGGAGCGCAGCGGCAGGCCCTCGGGCAGCGCGGCGAGCGCCTCGCGGACGGCGCCGGCGGCGTCCTTGCGGGAGGCGGTGGCCTCGGCGAGCAGCGCGCCGTCCAGAGCGCAGCTCCGGACCCGGGTGAGGGCGGGCCCCAGGTCGACGGCCAGGACGGCGCCGGCGGCCGGCCCCAGACCGTATACGGCCGGGGAGCGGCCGGTGCCGCCGGACACGGTGCCGGAGTGCGCGGCGAGCCGGGCGCCCTCGAGCTCGACCACGGCGGAGGACACCGTCGGCTTGGACAGCCCCGCCATGCTCGCGAGCTGCGGCCGGGTCGCGCTGCCCGCCCGGGCCAGCACGGCGAACACGGCACTGGCGCTCTCGGTGAGGCGGGGGGTTTCAGCCACGTCGAGTTCCACAGTTTCCCCCACACGGGTACAGGGCCGCGCGCCCCGACCGAGGGGCTCGGCGGGCTGCGGCGATGGGATGCACCGACGTCGCGCGTTCCCGCCCCGCGACGGCCCCGGAGGGCCCTGCGGTGGTCGAGTGCGCGATTACTCTTGACGCACTGTACTTCGTTAGTTAACTTCCTAACGAACTTCACGGTACTCGCCTACCGTGCTTCGTCAGAAGCCCGTCCCGGGGCTTCCCTAGTTCATCAAACCCCGCGTTTTTGCAGGTCACGGTTCGCCCGCCGTCGTATGTCAGCGCATCGACGAAAGAGGATCCGTGCAGGACTCTCCCCCTTCGAGCCCCCTCGTGGTCGGCGTCGACGTGGGCGGCACCAAGACACAGCTGCGCGCGCTCGCCGGCGCGGACGTCGTCGCCGACCATGTCCGCGCCAGCACGGGCTGGGGGCCGCACAACCCGGCCGCCGCCGCGCGCTGGCTGGCCGAACTGCTCCATGAGGCGCTGCCCGCGGGCTCGCACCCCACGGCGATCGCCGTGGGGGCGCACGCCTGCGAGACCCCTCTGCAGTGCGCGCGGATCCGCGTCGCGCTCCAAGAACTTCTCGGCGTTCCCGCGCACATCGTGGGCGACGCCGAACTGCTCGTTCCCGCCGCCGGGCTGGAGAAGGGCGTCGGCCTGGTGGCCGGCACCGGCTCGGTCGCGGTGGGCCCGGGCCCCGACGGCCACCCCGTTCAGGTGGGCGGCTGGGGCGCGGTCCTCGGCGACGAGGGCGGCGCCGCCGGTCTGGTCCGCGAGGCGGCCCGGGCGGTATGGGCCGCGCACGACCGCGGAGAGCTGCCCGACGCCCTGGCCCGTGGCCTGGTCGCCGCGTTCGGCGTCCCCGAGGTCCCGGCGCTCGGCGCCGCCCTGGAGGCCGCCTCGCCCGTCTCCGCCGAGTGGGGACGGCACGCGCCCGTCGTCTTCGCGGCCGCCGCCGAGGGCTCCCTGCCTGCCCGCTCCGTGATCTCCGAGGCGGGCCGGGACCTCGCCGCGCTCGTCGCCCGGCTCGCCGCCCGCGGGGTCCTCGTCGACGACGTGGTGGTGGCCGGGGGCACGGTGCTCGGCCAGCCCGCGCTGTACGAGGCGTTCACCGACGCGCTCGAAGCGGCCGTACCGGGAGCGCGGGCGCAGCCGTTGACCGTGCCGCCGGTCGAGGGCGCGGTGGCGCTGGCACGCGCGCTGCTCGCGCGTTCGCCCCTGTGAGATGCAGGTCTCACGTTCACCCACAGGACATGCACCGGTCGCCGGGCCATCGCAGAAGAGTCACAGGCCCGCAGTAGATCTTCGCTCGTACGTGTCATCCGGCTCACCAAGCGTCAGCACAACCATGGGCCGCACAGTGATCACACCTCTTCCCTCTGGCCGCTCGGCCGATGAACTCGCTCAGTCGAAGAACTCAAGAGAGGCATTACCCATGCCGTCAACCACCGGGACCCACACCTCCCCGGCCGTGAACCGAAGGCGCTTTCTGAAGATCTCCTTCGGTGGCTCGGCGGCCCTCGTCGCCGCCCCGACGCTGGTGTCCTGGCTGGCCGCCGCCGACGCCAAGGCCGCCACGAGCCTCCCCTTCGTCGACGACTACAAGACGAACCTCACGACCAACACCACGCCCGAGACCAACGCCGTGGTGCGCATCCTCGGCGGCTTCGCCCAGGTGTGGAAGACCGGCGCCGCCTGGAACACCGGCGCCCCGCTGCGGCCCGAGATCCTGCGCGCCAACATGCGCTACTGCATCGCGCTCACCACCCGGCGCACCGACGCCCAGGGCAGGGAGGCGTTCGTCTACGACCGCCAGCACCAGAGCTACGCGATGATCGCCGCCCTCGGCCCGCTGACGGACCTGTACAAGGCCGGAGCCAAGGCCGTCACCTCGATCACCAGCGCGCCGGACACCACGCCCCCGACCACGATCAGCGACGCCGTGCCCGCCGACGCGCCCGCCGGTTCCGCGATCGGCGCCGGCTCGTACACCTCCGACCTGGGCCAGGTCGCCAAGCTCGTCGACACCGTGCGCGGCCCGTTCGCCTCGGGCAACCCGGGCAAGTACGCCTTCCAGTACCCGCGTCCGTGGCGCATGAACGAGAACAGCCAGGTCGTCGACACGGGGAAGACCGACGCGCTCGGCTACCCGGTGTACGACTCCAAGGTGGTCGTGGTCCCGCAGCTGCTGCGCCAGCGCAGCACCTCCCCCGTCGACGACGGCGGCTTCCCCAGCGGTCACACCAACGCCTTCCACCTGGCGTCGCTGGCGTTCGCGTACGCGGTGCCCGAGCGGTTCCAGGAGCTGGTGACCCGCGCGCTGGAGCTCAGCCACACCCGGATCATGTCCGGCATGCACTCCACCGTCGACGTCATCGGCGGCCGCATCATGGCCACCGCGCTCGCGGCGGCCACGCTCGCCGACCCGGCCAACGCCGACCTCAAGGCCGCCGCCCGCGCCCAGGCCCTGGCCTACTTCACCGCGCGCACCGGCACCACCGCCGACACCCTGGCCGCCTACGCGCACTCCGACGCCTCGGACAAGTACGCCGACCGGGACGCCAACGCGCGCGCCAACAAGCCCCGGCTGACCTATGTCCTGGAGCGCCAGGGCCGCAGGACGCCGCTCACCGTGCCCAAGGGCGCGGAGGTGCTGCTGGAGACGCGTCAGCCGTATCTGACCGCCGAGCAGCGCCGCGCGGTGCTGCGCACGACCGCGCTGGACTCCGGCTATGTGCTCCTCGACGGCGTCGAGCAGTGGGGCCGGCTGAACCTGTTCGCCGCCGCCGACGGCTACGCCGCGTTCGAGTCGGACGTCACGGTCACCCTGGACGCCGCCAAGGGCGGCTTCCACGCGGCCGACGCATGGCGCAACGACATCGACGGCGAGGGCGGCCTGACCAAGCGCGGCTCCGGCACGCTGACCCTGACCGGGCACAACACCTACCACGGCGGCACCGTGGTGGAGGCGGGCACGCTCGTCGCCGGGCACGCAGGCGCGCTCGGCCAGGGCGAGGTGCGGCTCACCGGCGGCACGGTGCGCGCCGACCTGCCGGTGCGGGTGCGCGGCACGTGGACGCAGACCAAGGGCGCGACCCTGGACCTGCCGCTGCGCCGCCACCACGGCGCGGTGCTCACCGTCTCGGGCCGGGTCACCCTGGGCCAGGGCTCGGTGCTGTCGCTGCGCCTGGACGCCAAGCAGCCGGCCGTCGCCGGGACCGTCGTCCCGGTGATCGACGCCGGCTCGCTGCGCGGCCAGTTCGACAAGGTGGAGCTGAACTCCGACAAGCTGCGCGCCGTACCCGTGTACACGGCAGACGGTCTGTCGGTACGACTCCTCAAGCGGTAACGCGCCGCGTGGCGGGAGCTGATGCAGAGTAGGCCCATGAGGCCGCTGCCGGATCGCTCCCGCCACCGCCCGGCGGGGTCGCCGCGGGGCGGATGATGGCGCACCGACCGCACGCGGCCCTGAAGACCGCCCCCGACGCGCGACCCACGTCCTTTCGGCTGCCGCGCCCGGCACTGCTCGTCCCGGTCCTGGCCGTCGTCCTGCTCGCGCAGCTGGCCGTCGCGATGGTCACCGCCGCCGTGCAGGAGACGCCGACCATCGACGAGCCGGTGTACGTCGCCACGGCGGCCGAGTATCTGCACGAGCACCGGGTGCGCCTCAACCCCGAGCACCCGCCCCTCGGCAAGCTCGTCGTCGCGGCCGGGGTGGCCCTAGCCCACCCGCAGGTCGACCCCGCGTTCTCCGGCAGCCAGGAGGCGGCGGGGCGGCGCCTGCTGTACGAGTCGGGCAACGACCCCTGGCGGCTGATGCTGTTCGCCAGACTGCCGGTGATCGTGCTGACGCTGCTGTTCGGCCTGGTGGTGTTCGCCTTCGCCCGCGACCTGGGCGGCCCCGCCGCCGCGCTGACGGCGCTGGCCCTGTACTCCCTCACCCCCGACGTCGTGGCGCACGGCTCGCTGGCGACGCTGGACGTCCCGGCGGCCGGCTTCGTGCTGACGTCGGCGTGGCTGCTGTGGCGGGCCCGCCGGGGCAGGCCGGGCCGGTGGCTGCCGCTCGCCGGGGCCGCGCTCGGCGCCGCGCTCGCGACGAAGATGAGCACCCTGGCCGCGGTCCCCGTCCTGCTGGCCCTGGCGGCGTGGACGGTGTGGGTCCGGCGACCGCGCGACGTCCGCAGGTGCCTGCTGGGGGCCGGGGTCGTGGCGGCGGCCGCCGTGGCCGTCGTCTGGGCCTCCTATCTCGCGGTCGACCCGCGGCTGCGCTGGGACCCCGTGGCGGCCCAGGTGCCCGCCGTGCACGGGCTGCACGGGCTCCTCGTGCGGGCGCTGCCCTTCCCGCAGGCGTATCTGGACGGCATGCGGATCCAGTTCGGTCTGGAGCACCGGACGTGGCAGGGCTTCCTGTTCGGGCATGTGTACTCCGGCGGGCGCTGGTACTACCTGCCGGTCGCACTGGTCGTGAAGACCCCGCTCGGCATGCTCGCCCTGTGGACCGCCGGGGCGATCGCGCTGCTCGCGGTGCGCCGGCTGCGGCCCGCCGCGCCCTACGTGCTCCTGCCGGCCGCCGTGCTGCTCGCCTCGGCCATGACCGGGGCACGGGATCTGGGCACCCGGTACGTGGTCTTCGTGCCGATGTTCCTGGCGGTGGCCGCGGGGCGCGTCCTGGCGCTGCGGTGGCGCTGGACGCCGGTGACGGCCGCGGCGCTGGTGGCGTTCGTCGCCGTCAGCTCGCTGCGCGCGTTCCCGTACTACCTGCCGTACTCCAACGAGGCGTTCGGCGGGCCGGCCAGGACGCATCTGCGGCTGCACGACTCCAACGTCGACTGGGGCCAGGACCTGGGGCGGCTGGCAGGACGGCTGCACACCCGGTACCGGGGCGAGCGGGTGTGGCTCGTGTACAAGGGCAGCGGGGTGCCCGCCTACTACGGCATCCGCGCCCGCGATCCGCTGCGGGCGCCCGTGCGCAGCGTGCACGGGCTGCTGGTCGTGTCGGACTCCGCCGCCGCCAAGGCGAAGGGCCGGCTCGCGGTGCTGCTGCGCACCAGCCGGCCGGTCGACGAGGTCGGGCACTCGATCACGCTGTACCGGCGGTAAGCCGCGATCACCGAGGCGGGAAGGGGCTCTCCTCGCCCTCCCTGGACGACCCGGTCCCTGAGCTATGTTGAGCTTCGTGGAAGACAAAGGAGGCGCACCGGTGCCATCGCCGCAGCAGGCACGCGCACAGGCATCCGCGATCACCTCGGGCAGAACCGGTCCGGAGACGGAGGCGTCCCCGACCTCCCGGCTCCGGGCCCTCTTCGACGGACCCCATCTGTCCCCGGGCCAGCGACGCATCGCCCAGTATCTGATCGAGCACATCACCGAGGCGGCGTTCCTGTCGATCACCGACCTCGCGGACCGGGTCGGGGTCAGCCAGCCGTCGGTGACCCGGTTCGCCGCGGCGGTCGGCTTCAGCGGGTATCCCGCGCTGCGGGAGAGGCTCCAGTCGATCGCGCTGGGCACCCTCGCCGCCGGCGGCCCCGCGGCGGCGGAGGTGAACCGCAGCAACGAACTCCAGGCGGCGGTCGACGCGGAGATCGAGAACCTGGAGAACCTGCGGCGCGACTTCGCCGACCCGGACCTGGTGATCGACGTCGGCCGCCAGTTGTCGCAGTCGACGCCGCTGACCATCCTCGGGCTGCGGATCTCCGCCTCGCTCGCCGAGTACTTCGCCTACGCCGCCCGCCGGGTCCATCCGGACGTCCGGCTGGTGACCCGGGGCGGCAGCGTCGCCTACGACGCGCTGCTGCAGTCCAGGGAGGCGGGCGGGACCTGGGTGCTGGCGTTCTCGATGCCCCGGCACGCGCAGGAGACGCTGACGGCCGTGCGGGTCGCACGCAGCGCCGGGCTCAAGGTCGCGCTGGTCACCGACCTGGCGCTGGGGCCGGTGGCCGACGAGGCCGACGCCACGTTCGCCAGCGGCACCGGGTCCCGCCTGGTCTTCGACTCCTACGCCGCCCCCGGCGTGATGGCGGCGGCGCTGCTCCAGGCGATGAGCGACGCGGGTCCCGAGCGCACCCAGGCGCGGCTCGAGGAGTATGAACAGATCGCCGAGCAGCACCAGTTCTTCCTGCGGGAATGACCCGGTCCACGCGACCTCCGGACCCTCCTGCCGGGCCCCCTCCCGGACCCCCCTCCACGGAAAAAGACCAAAGGGATCAATGCGGGTATATCGCGTATGAATGTTTTCATACGCCTTGCAAAGCCGACGGCATATATAAATACTGCTCACGGCCGCACCCGCCCGCAAAGGGCTCCTGTACGGGCACCCGAAGCCGCCGTCCCCTACCCGCGTCGGCGCTCGAGGGTGTTCGGGGCCTCGCTCGCGCGAGCGCCCGTGGCGGCGGCCCCGGTCATCCCCTGGACCGGGGCCGCCCCGAACCGTCGGACCACCGTCACGACGCCATACACCCGGAAGCGATGATCATGACCCTGACGACGACGCGCATCAGCTCGGACTGGCCGTGCCAGGTCAAGACTCCCGGCAGCTACGACTGGGAGCGCTCGGCCGCCAAGTGGCTGCGCGAGCTGGTGCCCGCGCGCTATGCCAGCTACCCCGTCCTGATGCGCCATCCGGTGCTGCTCGCCCGTCACGCGCAGATCCAGGTCCAGAACGAGGTCCGGGTGGCCCGCACCGCCCTGCAGACCGCCCGCGCCGACCTGCCCCGGCTCGGCCTGCCGGAGTCGGTCATCGAGCACACGATCAAGATGTACGCGGCCGAGGTCCTGCAGCTGCAGCACATCGCCCGCAGCGTCCGCGCGGTCACCCAGGCCCTGGTGGACCAGAGCACCGGCCGCTGAGCGCTCCGCTGGCAGTGCCGCGATGGGCCGTCGTTCCGCTGCGGCGCCGTCGTGGCTGGTCGCGCCCGCGCGGCGGAGCCGCAGATGTCAGCGCCCCGCGCCCCTGACAGGGCGCTGCCGAACCGCCGCCGACCTCCCCCGACCCGCGGTCAGGCGCCGGTGGCGGTGCGGGACTCCAGGTCGCGGCGGGTGTCGTCGCCGTAGACGCCGGTCTCGTCGCCGCGGATGCCGTACCAGAGCTGGAAGCGTGCCACGGCCTCGGTGAGCACGGTGTCGTAACGGCCGTCGGTGGGGCCGTTGTCGTACACGTTCGGGATCCGCAGCAGGCGCTGCTGGAGGTCGCTCACCTCGGGGCCGCTGTCGCCCTCCCGGAGCGTGCCCGCTCCGTCGGGGTCGGCGGACGCGGTCGCCGGGGCGGTGACGGTCGCGGCGGGGGCGGGCGTGGACGGCTGGGTCTGCGCGGCGGCCTGGTCGCCCCGGCCGGGCAGCAGCAGGGCGCAGGCGAAGCCGACGAGCGCCGCGCCGAGCACGGCGACCGCGGCCACGGCGGCGCGCGGCGGCCCGGAGGCCTGTCCGGAGCGCGGACGGCGTTCCCGTCTCGGCCCGACGTCCCGGTCCCGCACGGGCGGCAGTTGCTCGGTCACGTCCTCGTTGCCGAGCGGTTCCTTCGGCAGCTGCACGGCCTCGTAGCTGCCGGTGGCGTCGTCGGTCATCTCGCGGAACAGCTCCGCGAGGGCGTCGGTGTTGCGCGGTCGCAGGACCCGGATGGGTTCCAGGACCGGGCGTTCGTGCGGCTTTCCGGGTTCCTCCGGCGTCGGCACGCTCGTCTCCCTCCCGTCGGTCCCCCGGGAGAGATACGTGTGCGCGGGCGGCCGGGTTCAGCCGTCGAGGAAGCGGTGCAGGGAGCGCGTCGTCGCGGCGACGAAGGCGTCCCGTCCGGCGTCGTCGAGGGCGTCCAGGGACAGATACGGGTTGAGGTCCTCCAGCTCCACCAGCAGCAGTTCGCCGTCGGGGGCGCGGCAGGCGTCGACGCGCTGGATGCCGTGCGCGAGGCCGTTCCAGTCGACGAAGCGCCGGGCGAACTCCAGGTCCCGGACGGTGGCCCGGTACGGCTGAAGCTCCCAGCGGCGGTCGGGGTGCGGGGCGTAGAGCGCGTACTGGAAGTCGTGG
The DNA here is from genome assembly GCF_053594615.1 of Streptomyces sp. NPDC001858. NCBI lineage: Bacteria > Bacillati > Actinomycetota > Actinomycetes > Kitasatosporales > Streptomycetaceae > Streptomyces > Streptomyces sp. NPDC001858. Next base: position 237,706 of record NZ_JBSFEV010000008.1, on the reverse strand, counting down.
TCGACGTAGTAGAAGGACACCTCGTAAGCGAAGTCGACGCACGGCTGGACGAGGACCGAGCCGTCGGCCAGGGCGGGCAGCGCGTCGGCCGTGACGATCCGCAGGCCTATGGAGTCCGCGCCCAGCTTGGGCTTGACGACGTAGCGGTCGGCCGCGGGCAGCCGGTGCAGGTCCGCGGGGCGGTCGACGGTCGGGATGACGGGGAAACCATCGGCGCTCAGGTCGAGGAGGTACTGCTTGCCGGCCATGTCGGCGCGGCCGGTGAGCGGGTTGTAGACGCGCACGCCGTCCTGGAGGGCGCGCTCCCGGAAGGCGTCGTACTCCTCGCGGTAGCCCAGCACCGGGCCGCTGTTGCGCACGACGACGCCGTCGAAGGACCGCATGAGCGCGGCCGCGTCCAGCGGATGGCACAGGGCGAGGTCGAAGTGGGCGCGCAGCCGGGAGGTGAGGAAGAGGTCCTCGTCGCAGTAGCGGCGCCCGCGGGCCTCGTAGGCCAGGTCCGTGACATACAGAAGACGGGGGCGGGCGGCAGGCATGCGGGTCTCCCGGTGTGCTGCGAAGCGGTGCGGAAAGGTTACGTCAGAGCGGGAGCGGCGGTGGCGCGGCGGTGCGGGGCGGTACGGCCGCGACGGACGGGACTCCTGGGCGGGGCCGGACGAGCGGGTCGTACGATGACAGGACCGCCGTTTTCTCCCGAAGGGCTCGTCGACTCCCGTGACCACCGCAACCCTCCTCGACGGCAAGGCCGCCGCAGCCGACATCAAGAGCGAACTCGCCCTCCGCGTCCAGGCGTTGAAGGAGCGAGGCGTCACCCCGGGACTCGGCACGATCCTCGTCGGCGACGACGCGGGCAGCCGTTCCTACGTGGGCGGCAAGCACCGCGACTGCGCGCAGGTCGGCATCGCCTCGATCCGCGTGGAACTGCCCGCCGACGCCTCCCAGGCCGACGTCGAGGCCGCCGTGCTGCGGCTCAACGCCGACCCGGCGTGCACCGGCTTCATCGTGCAGCTCCCGCTCCCCGCGCACATCGACACCCACGCCGTGCTGGAGCTCATCGACCCCGTCAAGGACGCCGACGGTCTCCACCCGACCAACCTGGGCCGGCTGGTGCTGGGCAGCCCGGGCCCGCTGCCCTGCACCCCGCGCGGCATCATCGACCTGCTGCGCCGCAACCTCGTGCCGATCACGGGCCAGCACTTCTGCGTCATCGGCTGCGGCGTCACCGTCGGGCGGCCGCTGGGCCTGATGCTGACCCGCAGCACCGAGCACGCCACGGTGACCCTGTGCCACGAGGCCACCCAGGACACGGCCGCGCACGCCCGCGAGGCGGACGTCGTGGTGGCCGCGGCCGGAGTGGCCCACATGGTCCGACCGGACTGGATCAAGCCGGGCGCGACGGTGCTGTCCGTGGGCCTGACCCGCACGGTCGAGGGCATCCTCGGCGACGTCCACCCGGACGTGAGCGATGTCGCCGGTTCCTTCGCGCCGCCGATCGGCGGGGTCGGACCCATGACGCGCGCGATGCTGCTGACGAACGTCGTGGAGGCGGCGGAACGGATCTGACGTCCGCACGCCCGGCCGGGCAAACGGTCTTCGGGCACTCGGTTCCCCTTCCGAGGGAACTGAGTGCCATGGGCGGCCCTCAGGTGCTACGTTCCCGTCCATGAGCACCACCGACAAGGCCGAGGCCAAGCCGCCCATGCGGGACGCCCTGGTCGCGGCGGCCTTCCGGCTGTTCCTGGAACGGGGCTACGAGCAGACCACCGTCGACGACATCGTGGCCCTCGCCGGGGTCGGCCGACGGTCCTTCTTCCGCTACTTCCCCTCCAAGGAGGACGTGGTCTTCCCCGACCACGAGCGGTGCCTGGCCGACATGACCGCGTTCCTCGCCGCGAGCGGGCCGGAACACGAGCCGGTGCGACGCGTCTGCGACGCCGCCCGGCTCGTGCTGCTGATGTACGCGGAGAACCCCTCCTTCTCCGTGCAGCGCTACCGGCTCACCAAGCGGGTGCCGGGGCTGCGCGCGTACGAACTGTCGGTGGTCTGGCGCTACGAGCGCGCCCTGGCCGAGTATCTGCGGGGCCGTTTCGCCGGCCGGCCCGACGGCACGCTGCAGGCCGATGTGATCGCGGCCGCGGTGGTCGCCGCGCACAACAACGCCCTGCGCTCCTGGCTGCGTTCGGACGGCCAGGGCGAGGCGACCGCGACCGTCGACCACGCCCTGGAGTACGTGCAGTCGGCGTTCGGCACGACCCCGGCAGCGGCGCCGACGCCGGCGTCGGCGGCGGAGTCGCCCGGCGACGGGTGCCCGGAGGACGTCGTCGTGGTGGTCTCCCGCCGTGGGGCGCCCCTGTGGCGCGTGGTCCAGGAGATCGAGACGGCCCTCGGACGGGACTGAACCCGACTTCAGATTAGGGGTACGCAGTGCCTTTACGGGTGACACTGAGTGCCATACCCTGTGGGCGTGCACGGTGGCACGGCGAACCGGGCACGTGCGTGCACGGGTGAGCCGCGCACATAAATTCCGGCCGAGTGCAGGGAGTTGACCCGCGTGTACCACTACTCAGGAAACGCCGTTCAGCAGGTCGCCGGCTCCGCGGCGGGCGTCCTCGACCGCGTGGGCGCCGACGGCGACACGATCCTCTTCCAGCGCTGCACCTGGTGCGGCACGGCCATGTACCACCGGCTCCTGTGCCCGGTGTGCCAGGGCAGCGACCTGCGCACCGAGCGCAGCGAGGGCACCGGCACGGTGCGCCACGCCACGGTGGTCAACCGCAACACCCCCGGCGCACGCAATGTGTCCCTCGTCGAGATGGCCGAGGGGTTCGTCGTCCGCGGCCGGGTCATGGGCCCGCTCATCGGCATCCACAGCGGCGACCGCGTCCGCCTCTCCACGGTCAAGGACCCGGTACGGGGCGAGCCGGTCTTCCAACTCCTCGACGAGCCTTATCGGGCCTGGCACTAGGCGCTCCGCTTGAGGTGCCGCGATGTGTCGTGGTTCGGCTGCGGCGCCGTTGTGGCTGGTCGCGCAGTTCCCCGCGCCCCTTCAGGGGCGCTGCCGAACCGGCGCCGACATCGTCCGGCCCGTTTAGGGTCGGGCCCGGTGACCGGTTTCTTGTCCTTTCCGGGCAGAGTCCGGCGGCACAGGCAACCCACAGGTCTCCTTTCGCTTCCTTCGGGGTGCGAGGGGCTCCCCGGACGGAGGGGGTTCCCGCACTCCGAGTGTTGAGGAGCGGACCTTGATCCGTGCCCGGCGAATAGGTGTCACCGCCGTGGCCGCGCTCGCGGCCCTGGCGGGAACACCGGGACTGGCACAAGCCCGACAACCTTCCGAGACAAGAGCGTCGACCGCCTCCACCGACCGCGCGCTGCCGCCGGGGTGGCAGGTCAGCGGAGCGGGAGCGGCCCGCGCGCTGGTCTGGCGGTCGCCCACCCCCGTGCCCATGGGCGACGCCCGCGTGGAGTTCCACGCGGGCGACCGACTGCTCGGCGTGCCGAAGGCGGGGAAGGACGGCCACACCTTCCGGCTCCCGCTCGCCGACGCCGGCGACGCCCCCCTGACGGACCTGCAAGTACGCGCGAGCGGGCGGCGTCTGGACGCGCCTGCCGACAACTCCGCCGCAGGTGAACGGCGTTCGCTCAAGAGCGGGCAGCCCCCGGCCACACCCCCGCAGGCCCCGGCCCCGGCCAACTCCGTCGACCCCGGCAAGCCGGGCTCGTACCGCACCGCCACCGGCGAGTACGACCTCGCCCCGGTGCGGCTGCCGGGCTACGCCGAGCCGATCGAGATGCGGGCCGTGGTGGTCGCGCCGAAGGGGGCCACCGGCAAGCGGCCGCTCGCGCTGTTCCTGCACGGCCGCCACTCCACCTGCTACACGCCGGGCGCCGAGGACGACGTGAGCGGCGCGTGGCCCTGCCCGGCCGGCACCAAGGAGATCCCCAGCTACAAGGGCTATCTGAAGGACCAGCAACTGCTGGCCTCCCAGGGCTATGTCACGGTGTCGATCTCCGCCAACGGCATCAACGGCCAGGACTACCTGGCCGAGGACGCGGGCGCGCAAGCCCGCTCCTCGCTGGTCCGCGACCACCTCGCGAAGTGGGCCGCCTGGTCCGCCCGTCCGAACACCGCCCCGGCCGGGGTGCCCGACGCGACGAAGGCCGACCTCTCGCGCGTCCTGCTGGTCGGCCACTCGCGCGGCGGCGAGGGCGTCAACCGGGCCGCCATGGACAGCCTCTACCCGCCGCCCGCCGACCAGGACGGCTACCGGGGCCCGGTCCGCTGGAAGATCCGCGGCACCGTGCTCGTCGGACCGACGATCTTCGGCCAGAATCCGGTCGCCGATGTGCCGTCGGCGACGATCCTGCCCGGCTGCGACGGCGACGTCTCCGACCTCGAGGGCGAGACCTATCTCGACGGCACCCGCGGCATCAGCAACGGAAGCGCACTGCACAGCGCGGTGTACGTGGTCGGCGCCAACCACAACTTCTTCAACAGCGAGTGGACCCCGGGCCAGTCCGAGGCCCCGGCCTGGGACGACTTCTACGACGACCCGGACCGGCCCGACCAGGTCTGCTCGAAGAGCGCCCCGACCCGGCTGACCGCCGACCAGCAGCACCAGGCCGGCGCGACCTACATCGCCGCCGCGGCCCGGCTGTTCGTCGCCGGCGACGACCGGGTGCGCCCGCTGCTCGACGGCACCGGCAGGCGCGCCCCCTCCGCCGACCCGGCACGTGTGCTCACGCACGCGGTCGGCGCCCGTCGCACGGGCGGTTTCGTGCCCGACGGCGGGGTCACGGTGACCGGCGGCCGGGTGTGCTGGGCGGATCCCGACCCGGACCGGGCCTGTCTGCACGCCGACGCCCTGGGACGCTCCCCGCACTTCGGCTGGTGGGACCTGGAGAAGGACAGCGGCAAGAGCGCGGTCGCGATGCGGTGGTCCGCGCCGGGCACGCCGACGAGGATCACCTCCACCGCTGCGGTCTCCCTCTCCGGCGCCAAGAGCCTGGCGCTGCGGGTGTTCGTGCCGCCGAACACCACCGGCACCGCGCTGGACGTGTCCGTCACCGACTCCGCCGGCCGCCGTGCCGCGCTGGGCCGGGTCGAGGTCGACGGGCTGCCGGGCTCCGACCTCACCGCCTCCTACTGGGCCCGCGAACTGCGCGTCCCGCTGACCGCCGCCACCCGCGCCGGACTCGACCTCGGGCACATCAAGTCCCTTGACCTGACTCCGCGTTCGGGTTCCGGGCAGGCCTGGTTCATGGACGCCTGGGGCTGGTCCCCCGGCCTGCCCGCGGTGCGGACGGCGACCCTGCCGCGCGTCGACATCGGCCGGCTCACGGTCGAGGAGGGCGACTCCGGCACCGCCACCTACCGCATCCCGGTCAAGGTGTCCGGACACGGCAGCGGCACGGTCCGCTTCTACGTCGTCGACCCGGACACCGGCGAGGCCGCGGAGAAGGTGCTCCCGGTGCGGGCCGGCAGCACCCCGATCGAGGTGCCGGTCGAGGTGAAGGGCGACACGCTCTTCGGCTACGACGAGCAGCACGACCTCCTCGCGAAGGCCGTGCGCGGCGCGGTCGTCGGCTCCTACCGGGGCGGGGTGACGGCGCAGAACGACGACCCGGAGCCGACGGCGACCATCACGCCCGTCGCCGACCGGGTCACCGAGGGCGAGTCGCTGACCTGGCGGATCTCCCTCTCCGAGGCGGCCGCCGCGGACGTCGTGCAGCTGGTCCGGATCGTCCCGGTCGCCGCGGGCCCGGAGCTGTCCACCAAGGACGTGGACCCGCAGTGGCTGCTGGACAACGCCGGTGAGGAGGCCGACCCGGAGCGGCCCCTGTCGGACACGTTCCTGTGGCTGTGGATGGCCGTCCCGGCCGGGGAGACGAGCATCGACTTCTCGGTGCCGACGGTGCGGGACCAGGTGACCGAGCCGGCCGAGTCGCTGAGCCTCGTGCCGACCGACGAGTGGGCCGAGCCGCTGCCGGACCGGCCGGTGCTGACGGGGACCGTCGTGGACGCGCCGTAGCGGCGCGCCGAACCGCCGCTCCGCAGCGACACGGGGGCAGGGACCGTACGGTCCCTGCCCCCGTTTCCTTCCCGCTCAGAGCGTGATGCGGATCCCGACGGTCCCCTTCGGGCCCCGCCGCAGCCGGCTGCCGAAGAGCGTGAGGCGGCCCACGACGCCGTACTTGCGGGCGAGCAGCGAGCGGTAGCGGGCCGTGGTCGGCGGGTCGCAGATCTCGGCGGTGGCCGGGACCTGTTCGCCGGTCGGGTTGCCGCGGACGTCGCAGGGGCCGACGAGGACGTCGCCGCGGGCCCGGATCCGCTTCACCTTCCAGGAGTCCGCGACGGACCAGACCCCCAGCGCGTCACCGTCCCGCACCACCCACACCGGGGTGGCGACCGCGGTTCCGTTCTTCCGGTAGCTGGTGATCAGCAGGTACTTGCCCGCCGCCAGCCGGTCGAGCGCGTTGTCGTCCATGCCCGTAGCTTACGGGGCATCCGTGGAGTCCATCAGTTCCACTGGGCGCAAGGAAAGACCAGGTCAGACGCCTCTCGGCTGCCGCCTGCGTACGGCCTCAGGGGCGCCGGCCATCAGATGCCGTGTCCCGGTCCGTGACGATGATGCCGCATGACGACCAGCCTGAACACGGAGGTTTCACCGGGAATACGAGATCCGCCCGGCCGGGCGCACCTCAGGCTGTCAGGGACTTCCACAGGGTGATCGGGCGGTCCTCGACCGCGACCTGATCATTGTGTCCGTGGCCGTCGGCGATGGAGATGATCCGGTATTTCTGCTGGTGGAACACCCAGAACAGGCTGAACCCGTTGATGCGTTGCATGTCCGGCACGGCGAGGAACTCGTCCACGCGGGAGATCCCGGCCAGTGACTGCCACAGGCTGAGCGAACGGTCGCCGCGTTCGATGACGTCGTTGTGTGCGGAGCCGTCGGCGATCGAGATCAGCCGGTAGACCTGCTGCCCCAGGGAGGAGTGGAAGAGCCAGTAGTAGCTCTTCCCGTTCTGGCGCTGCATGTCGGGGACCGGCAGGAAGGCGTCCACCTGCGCGATTCCGTTGAAGGAGGCCCAGGCCGAGATCGGCCGGTCGGGCCGGTCGACGGCGGCTGCCGCCTCGGGGGCGAGCCCGGACTCCGCTCCGTCCGCGACCGAGATCAGCCGGTAGACCTGGCGGCCTTCGGCGGTGTGGAACAGCCAGTACCGGCTCCGGCCGCCCACGCGCTGCTCGTCCGGCACCGGCAGGATCGCGTCCACCTTGGATACGCCGTCGTAGCACGGCCAGGTGGACAGGGGCCGGTCGGGGCGCTCGACGACGTCCTTGTGCTCGTCGCCGTCGGCGATGGAGAGGGTGCGGCAGACCGGTCCGTCGCCGCCGGTCCCGTAGGCCCAGTACCAGCTCTTGCCCTGGTCCCGTTGCCGGTCGGGGATCGGCAGGAAGGCATCGGTCGGCCGGACCGCGTCCGGGAGCTTGTCGGTGAGGCGGCCGTCGCCCAGCAGCCGCAGTGTGGTGAGCGAGGGGACGAAGGCGTAGACCGAGCCCTCGGTGGTGACGAACTGATGGAAGCTCAGCTCGGTCGTCGCGTTGGGGCTCTCGAAGGCGACCTTGCCCGTGGGGCCGACCATCGGGTCGGGGCCGGGCTTCGCCGGGCGGTTCGGCGGGAAGTCGACGTTGTTGATCCAGCTCTTCTGGATGAACTCGAACTGCTCGACGAGGTCGGACTGGTAGCAGACGAAGAGCAGTCCGCGCGGGTGGTCGGGGCCGCCGGGGCCGTCCGAGGCCGGGTCGAAGGGCGCGCCGTAGGGGGCGCCGCGGCGGATGATCCGGCGTCGGTCCATGACCGGGTTCTCGGGGAACGGCTCCGTGCCGGGCTTCTCCTGCAGGCCGTCTCGGGGGTTGGTCTTGCGCAGGTGGGAGAAGAGCGGGGTGGTGAACCCCTCGGGGTCGTTGCGGTAGCCGAAGTCGTTGTCCTGGCTCGCGAGGGCATTGTCCGGCATGTCGGCGTGCGGGCACTTGGCGACGGGCGTGCCCGAGCGCCAGCGGCCCACCAGGCGGGCGGCCAGCCATTCGGTGGTCGCCTCGTCCGGCACCACCTTGGCCTTCCTCAGGACCTTCAGTTGCGCCGTGACCTGGGCCCACCAGCCCGGGACGTCCTGACCGAGCCGGCGCACCACCTGGAAGCTGCCGTTGCCCGCCCATTCGGGCATCTCGTCGTACGGAATCCCGCCGACCCGGTCGTGCCCGATGACGAATTCACCGGGCGGGATCAGGCGGGTGCCCGGGTGGTCCTTGACGTACTCCGGCCGCTTCGGGTCGGGCTCGTCGAAGCCGATGACCCCCGGCTCGCTGACCCCGTCCTTGAAGCCGAAGTGTTCCTTTCCGCGGCGGGTGCCCGGCAGTGTGGCGCCGTTCTGCTGGAAGACGATCACGATCTTGGCCTGCGCGGCTGCCTCACGCTGGGCGGTCAACGCGTCCTGGAGCCCCTCGGCGGTGTCGGAGGCGACGGTGATCACAGCGTGCACGGTCTGGCCCTTACCGTCCCCGAACAGCCAGTTCTCGGGTGAGCTGTCGCTGGTGTCGCCCAGTGAGCGCTTGTGGGACCCCTCCTTGAACGCCTCCAGAGTGCCGCCCTTCGGTACCGAGGGCAGGGGGTCCTTGCCACCGATGAGGACCTTCAGGCCCTCGTAGGTGAAGCTGACGTTCGTCCAGGTGGCCTTCAACGTCTGCGGGTCGTCGCCGCCGGTGGCTTGTCTGGCCTTGCGGAACGCCGCGTTGAAGGTGGCCACCTGTCTGGTGGTGGAGATCTGGGAGGCGAGCCGCTTCACCCAGGTGCGTGCCCGCGCGGGGTCCTCGAACTTGAGGAAGAGCAGTGTCATGCGGTCCTTCTTGAAGCCCGCGATCACATCGCCCTGAATGTCGTCATTCTGACGAAGTTCAAGGTCTTCCGTCATGGTTTCTCCTCGATCGTCACATATGCCACGTGATCATTATAGTGATCATGAAGCTACGCTACGTGATCGGCGCGAGGGCGGCGTCTTCGGGTCGGTCGCGTCGCGATCTTGTGCCGTAGTACAGAACCCCTGCCCCGCAAGGGTTCTGACCCGCTCGGCCGTCGAGAGGTCACCCGCCTGCCCGGCATTGCGCGACAGCGGCAGCCCGGCACGCGAACACTGTGAGTAGTCGTATGCCTGCGTCGTGCACCTATGCCGTGCGCTTACGTCATGTGCCCCCGTCATGTGATCGCCAGCGGATCGGTGACACGGCGCGGCCGCGAGTCAACCGCTGCGCGTCCTGCCCTCTCTCTCACAAGGAGTCCCATGTCCCCCAGGAGCCTGCCCGGTCCGTCGTCCAGAAGGATGGTGTACGCGGCGATCTCCGCGTGTGCCGTCTCCGCGCTGACACTCACCATGGTGTCGTCCGGCCCGGCCGCTGCCCACGAGCACGGCGGTGACGCCCCCTCGGCCGACCGGGCGCAGGCCGACCCGGACGAGGCGACGGTCATCGGCAAGGAGCACGCCGAGGAACACGCCATGACCAGGAGGGCCCTCAAAGCCGTCGGCGAGTACCCGCAGTCCACCCGCACCGAGCGGCTCAAAGCACTGGCGGCCTCACAGACCAAGGTCAACGCGGACTTCGACGCGCTGGACGCCGGTAGGTTCCGGGAGTACTTCCAGTCCCCGGACTTCGCCGCGCACATCGCCATGCTGCCCACCGGCAAGGTGCTGCTGTTCTCCTTCGAGCGCATCGAGACCAACCCCCAGAAGGAGCCGGCCCCGACCGACACCATCGGCAAGGAGAACGCGGGCCGCGCATACCTGTGGGATCCGGCCAAGGGCACCGGCCCGGGCTCGTTCACCAAGGTCACGCCGCCCGTGATCAACATGCCGGACGGGCTCAACCAGCCCCGCCCCGCGCCGTTCTTCTGTGCCGGCCACTCCTTCCTGCCCAACGGGATGCTCGGTGTCTTCGGCGGCAACCTCGGCGGCAACGGCGGTAGCGGCGCGAAACTCTCCCTCGTCTTCGACCCATGGGAGGAGAAGTGGTACCAGAACCAGGACATGGTGGTCGGCCGGTGGTACCCGTCGGTGGTGACCGGCGCGGACGGGCGGCAGCTGATCATGTCCGGCCAGTCGGAGCTCGGCTGGGGTACCCCCACCCCGATCGTCGAGCGCTTCCCCGCCCTGAACAAGCCCGTGCCCACGGCCAAGACGGACAAGCCGGAGGGCTGGGCAGTGGAAGGATTCAAGGCCGACGCCCCGTTCAAGCGGGACTACCCGCACCTCTTCTCGCTGCGGGACGGCAAGATCTACGGCCTGGGCCGCAACCCCGAGCAGCAGTGGAAGTTCGACCCCGTCGCCGAGACCCGGACGGACCTGGCACCCCGACCGGACAACATGCCGCGCAACTACGGTTCGGCCGTGCCGCTCCCGGCAGGCTTCAAGGGCCCGGACTCGGTGCTGGTACTCGGCGGAGACCGGAACGACCCGAACACGTATCAGCTGGTCGGCGGCCAGTGGAGCAAGGAGAAGGCGAGAGCCTTCGGTCGCACTCAGGACGACACCCTGCTGATGCCGGACGGGACCCTGATGACCGTCAACGGCGCCTTCGACATCCGTGACTACGGCAACGGCCCGTACAACCCCAACGCGGACCTGAAGTACCGCCAGATCGAACTGCGTGACGAGAACGGCAACTGGAAGCTCGGCCCGGCCCAGCGGCTGCCGCGCGGCTACCACTCCAACGCCGTGGTGCTCCCGGACGGCCGGGTGATGGTCACTGGTGACGAGCTCCAGCAGCTCGCCAACGACCCCGACATCACCGACGACATGAACGGCAGCATCGAGATCTACGAGCCGGCCTACCTCCAACAGGGCAGCCGCCCCCACCTCGGCATCGTGTTCAACCCGTCCGTCGGGTACAACGACAAGATCACGGTGAGCAGCAACACCGCCTCCGACATCACCCGTGCCGTCCTGCTGGCGCCGACCACCGCAACCCACTCGGTCAACACCAGCCAGCGCCATCTCGACCTGCGGATCAAGAGCCGCAGCGGCAGCTTCCTCGAACTCCAGGCACCGCCGTCGGCCAATGCTGCCCCTCCCGGCTACTACATGCTCTTCCTCCTGAACGAGGAGGGCGTGCCCAGCACCGCCGGCTGGGTCCAGGTCAAGCCGGCCTCGGGCGGCCAGACCCCGGGGGCGAAGCAGTGACCGCTTAACCCTGACGTGCCTGCGGCGAGTCTCGCGGGCACCTCCGCCGCAGCCCAGCGCAGATACCTTCTGAGGTGGGCTGCGGCCTCGCCCCAGGACAAGCTCAGGGTGGCAGGTCTGCCATGCTGCGCAGACACGGCAGACAGCCGCCCGCATCGCTCCGCCTCCGGCAGTCGACTACCGGCCGGAAAGTCTCGATGTGCTGTTCGGAACCGGTTCCCGATGACCACCACTTCGTCGGCGCGTGCCGGCTCCTGCGCACCGGCCGCTGGATTGGAGCCTCAACTCGACCACTGCGGTCCGGGCGAAGTCGGCTGCGGTTCGCCGACCGCGCCTCACCACCTCGGCAGCAGCAGCTCGTAGTCCGGCCGGAACCGCCGCATGTACCCGGTGTCGTCGCGGCCCCGCACACCTGAGTCGAGGTAGCGGCGGTGCAGCCGGTCCAGGGCGTCGTGGTCCAGTTCGACGCCGAGGCCGGGCCCGGTCGGCACCTTCACCGCCCCGTCCTTCAGTTCCAGGACGCCGGGGACGATCACGTCGTCGGCGCTGTTCCACGGGTAGTGCGTGTCGCAGGAGTGGTCGAGGTTGGGGATGGCCGAGGCGACATGGGTCATGGCGGCGAGGCTGATGCCCAGGTGCGAGTTGGAGTGCATGGACAGGGCGATCCCGAACGCCTCGCAGACGGCGGCCAGTTCACGGGTGCGGCGCAGTCCGCCCCAGTAGTGGTGGTCGGTGAGGAGGACCTGGATCGCGTTCTGCTCGATCGCCGGCTTCAGGTGTTCCCAGGCGATCACGCACATGTTGGTCGCGAGCGGCAGCGGCGAGTTCTCGGCGACCGCCGCCATGCCGCCGATGGTGGCGGTCGGGTCCTCCAGGTACTCCAGCACTCCGTCTAGCCGGCGGGAGACGTACTTCGAGGTCTCCACCGTCCAGGCGGTGTTGGGGTCCAGGCGCAGGGGCTGTCCGGGGAACGCCTCCGCGAGCGCGCGGATCGCGGCGATCTCCTCGTCCGGCGGGAAGACGCCGCCCTTGAGCTTGAACGAGGTGAAGCCGTACCGCTGTTGCATCAGCCGGGCCTGCTCCACGATCCCGGCCGGGTCGAGGGCCTCGGGCCAGTCGTCGCCGATGGCGGGGCGGCCGTCCAGCTCCGGGTGCTCGGCCCACTTGTAGAAGAGGTACGCGGCGAAGGGCACGGCGTCGCGGACCCGGCCGCCGAGCAGATCGCTGACCGGGCGGCCGAGCAGCTTGCCCTGGGCGTCGAGGCAGGCGACCTCGACGGCGGAGACGGTCCAGCCGCGTTCGTGGGAGCTGGGCACGGTCGGCAGCAGGGCGTCGTCGATCGCGGCGCAGACGGCCGTCGAGTCGAAGACGTCCAGGCCGACGACGGTCCGGGCGGCGATCTCGAGTCGTTCGAGTCGCACCGCGCCGCCGGTCGACTCGCCGAGGCCCACCGTGCCGTCCTCCAGGACGAGTTGGAGGATCACGCGCAGCGCGAGGGGTTCGTGGACGCCGTTGGAGTTGAGCAGCGGCGGGTCGGAGAAGGCGATGGGGGTGACGACGAGTTCGCGGATGCGGGTGGCGGGGGTGTTCATGCGGCGACCGCCTCCAGTCCGCGGTCGATGAGCTCGGCCAGCCGGGCGAGGTGCTCGGGCGTGGGGTCGAGCAGGGGCGCCCGGACGCCGCCCACGTCCAGGCCGCGGATTCTCACCCCGGCCTTGACCAGGGCGACGGCGTATCCGGGCACCTCGTCGCGGAGTTCGACGAGCGGGCCGTAGAACGTGTCGAGGAGCCGGGTGACGAGGGCGTCGTCGCCGTCCGCCAGGGCGCGGTGGAAGGCGACGGCGATCTCGGGGGCGAAGGCGAAGACGGCCGAGGAGTAGAGGTCGACGCCGATGCCCTGGTAGGCGGGGGCGGTCAGCTCGGCGGTGGGCAGGCCGTTGAAGAACTGGAAGTCCTCCCCGGACCCGGCCCGTACGGCTCGCACGATGCGGTGCATCCGCTCCAGGTCGCCGAGGCCGTCCTTGAGGCCGACGACCTTGGGCAGGGCGGCGATCCGCGCGGCCGTCGCCGCGCTGAGGCGGGCGGTGCCGCGCTGGTAGAAGACGACGGGCAGGTCGGTGGCGGCGGTGACCTCCTCGACGTAGCGGACCAGGCCCTGCTGGGGCGCGGTCACCAGGTACGGCGGCAGCAGCAGGAGGCCGTCGGCGCCGGCGCGGGCGACCCGTACGGCGTGGTCGCGGGCGACGGGCACCGGGCCGCCGGCGGCCGCCAGGACGGGTACGCGTCCGGCGGTCGTCTCGACGGCGACCCGGGTGGCGCGTTCGAGCTCGTCCGGGGCGAGGGCGTGGAACTCGCCCGTCCCGCAGGCGACGAACACCCCGCCCGCGCCGGCGTCGACGCCCGCCGCGATGTGCTGAGCGAGTAGTTCCTCGTCCAGTGAGCCGTCCGCAGCGAACGGCGTGACCGGGAAGAACAGCACTCCTTGGAACTTCATGTCTCCCTCGTAACTACGGTGTGGGGGTCGGCCGGGGTCAGCCCTTGGTGGCGCCGGCGGCGATGCCGGTGACCAGCGAGCGCTGGAGGAGCAGGTAGACGATCAGACTGGGGACGAGGGCGATGACGGCGCCGGCCAGGACCACCCCGGAGCCGACCTCGGGGTCGGTGCGCAGGATGGACAGGGCGACGGTGACCGTGTAGTCGGTGGGGTCTTTGGAGGCGATCAGGGGCAGCAGGTACTGGTCCCAGATCATCACGAAGCCGAGGACGCCGGCCACGCCGAGCGCGGGCTTGCACAGCGGCAGGACGATCTGCCACAGCATGCGGAACTCGCCGACGCCGTCCAGCCGGGCGGCCTCCTCGATCTCGACGGGGATGTCCTTCATGAACTCGGTCAGCAGCATGACGGAGAAGCCCCACGCGCCGAGCGGCAGGATGACGCCCCACGCGGTGCCCTTGAGGTCGACGCCGACGACCGGCACATCGCCGAGGACCAGGGACAGCGGGATCGCGATGACCTCCTCGGGGAGCATCATCGTCAGCATGAACAGGGTCATGACGAGGGCCTGGCCGCGGAACCGGTGCCGGGCCAGCGCGTACGCGGCGAGCACGGACACGCTGAGCTGGAGCAGCAGCGCGCCGCCGGCGACGACGAGCGAGTTGGTGAAGTAGTCCCAGATGCCCCGCTCCTTCGCGACCTCGAAGTTGTGCAGGGTGCTGTCGTGCGGGAGGAAGGAGAGCGAGGAGCCGCTGGCGTGGGCGGTGAAGGAGCCGGAGAGGATGGTCAGGAAGGGCGCGGCGAAAATGCCGAGGGCCACCGCGCAGAGCAGGATCCGCAGGGCCCAGGAGACGCCGGGGCGGTCGCTCCAGCCGAGCGCGGTGTCGAACCGGGCCGGGGTGGTCCGTCCGCCCTTGCGGGGACCGCCGGTGGTGGCGGGGGTCGGCAGGGGTGTGCGGACGGGGTCGATGGCGGGTGCGCTCATCGCTGGTCTCCCCTCGTGCGGAAGTAGTTGACCGTGACGGTCAGCAGGAGCGTCACGCAGAGCAGCACCACGGAGGCCGCGGAGGCCCCGCCGATGTCGTTGCGGCTGAAGCCGAGGGTGTAGGCGCGGGTCATCCAGACCTCGGTGGAGCCGGCCGGGCCGCCGCCGGTGAGGACGTAGACCTCGGTGAAGACGCGCAGGCCGCGGATGGCGGCGAGGGTGAGGACGATGGCGACGGCGGGGCGGATCGCGGGGAGGGTGACGTACCGCAGGCGCTGGCGGAGCGAGACGCCGTCCACCGCGGCGGCCTCGTACAGCGTCCGGTCCACGCCGGCGAGGCCGGCGAGCATGATCACCATGTTGTAGGGGGCGGTCATCCAGACGCCCATGACCATGGTGGACCACAGGGCGGTGTCCGGGTTGTCGAGGAACTGGGTGGGGCCGAGGCCGAGGAAGCCGAGCGCGTGGTTGATGACGCCGTCGGAGGTCGGGTAGTACAGCAGCCGCCACATCTCGCCGACGACGGCGGTCGCGGTGACGACCGGCAGGAAGACGGCGGTGCGGACGATCTTCAGGGAGCGGGCCTGACCCTCCAGGAGCAGCGCCAGCGCGAAGCCGACGAGGATGCCGCCGAGGGACTGGCCGATGCCGAGGAGCAGGGTGTGTCCGACGGCGTCCTGGAAGCGGTGGTCGCCGAGGACCCGGGTGTAGTTGTCCGCGCCGACCCACTCGTCGCCGAGGAAGGGGCGCACCTTGAAGAAGCTGAGCCAGACGCCCTTGCCCATGGGGATGAACTTGAAGACGAGGGCGAGCAGCAGTCCGGGGGCGAGGAACAGCCAGGGCAGCAGGTTCTTCTTGTGGAGGACCCGGGCGCGGCGCACCGGGGCTGGGGTGAGCGCGGTCATTTCAGCAGGTCCTGGTCCTTGAGGTCGCCGGCGAGGGTGTCGTTGAGTTCCTTGAGGCTGGAGCGGACGTCGCTGCCGCAGTAGGTGAAGATCGCGTTGAGCGCGTCGGCGGTGTCCTGCTTGACGGGGGCGAAGTCGGGCGCGTTGGGGAACTGCACGGAGGCGTCCTCGTAGGCCTTCTGGACGACGCCCCAGCGCGGGTCGTCGCGCACGGTCGCCGCGTCGAGGGTGGAGTTGACGGGGATGCGGACGACGGGCTGGTTCTTGCCGGTCATCGCCAGGCGCTGGCCCTCGGGCGAGACGAGGAAGGCGGCGAGCGCCTGTTCCTGCTTCGTCTTGCCGGTCTTCGCGCCGAAGTAGACGTTCTCGCCGTCGGCCAGGACGTCGTTCCCGGCCGGCCCGGCGGGGGCCTGGACCACCTCGTACTTGTCCTTGCCGACGGTCTGGTCGAAGGTGGCGATGTTGTAGGGGCCGGTGAGGTACATCCCGGCGTTGCCGTCCTGGAAGTTGGTGGCGGTGCCGGTGACCGCGGTGACGGCGCCGGGCTGGATGACACCGTTGTCAGAGGAGCAGAACAGATTGTCCTTCATCCAGCTGACGGCGTGGACGGCCGCGTCGGAGTCGACGACGGGCCGGTAGCCGCCGTCCTGGGTGGGCTCGATGATGCGTGCGCCGCCCTGCCACAGGAAGCTGGAGCCCCACCAGGCGGCGTAGCCGTTCTGCGCGCTGCCCGGGACGACCATCCCGTAGGTGTCCTTCTCGCCGTCGCCGTCCGGGTCGTCGGCGGCGAAGGCCTTGGCGAGGGTGAGCAGGTCCGCCCAGGTCCTGGGCTGCGGCAGCCCGAGTTTCTCGCGCCAGTCCTTCCTGATCATCAGGGTCTGGGCCTGGCGGGAGTAGGGGATCCCGTAGTGGGCGCCGTCGATGCCGACGGTGGAGGCCCAGGTCTTCGCGGAGATCTGGTCGCCGCCGGCGATGTCGGCGGGGTCGATGGGCTTGAGCAGTCCCTGGGACTGGTAGCTGCCCATCAGCGCGGTGTCGTTGATCATGACGTCCGGCAGGTCCTTGGTGGACGCGCGGGCCTGGAGTTGCTGGTCGAAGTTGACGACCGGCTGGTAGTCGATCTTGATGCCGGTCTTCTCGGTGAACGCGGCGAACACCCGCTCGTAGGTGGCCGCGGGATCCGGGTTGCTCCGGGTCCAGACCTCCAGCGTGTTCGGGTCACCGCTCCCGGCGCTGTCCGAACCGGAGCCGCAGGCGGCCGTTCCGAACAGCAGTCCCGCGACGGCAAGCGTGGCGGCCAGGCGGCGACGTCGTCGGCGATCCCCCATGGGCACACTCCGTTCATATTCGTGAACCTGCTTCACGAATCTAAATTGAGGCGCCCAAGCTACGAATCGTTTCGGACGTATGTCAAGACATGGCCGATACATTGCGAGACCGTGACCGACGGCCGGGCGGCCCGTCGCGCCCGCGCGGAACGCCGTCGCCCCACCGGCGCAGGTCCGGTGGGGCGACGGCAGGGCCGAAGGAGCCGGGGTTCAGCGGACGGCGGCCGCCATGCGCCGTACGGCCTCGGTGAGGATCTCCGGCGAGGTGGCCAGATTCAGCCGCACATGCCCGGCCCCGCCGGTGCCGAAGTCGAGCCCGGAGTTGAGCGCCACCCGGCCGCGCTCCAGGAAGACCGCGGCCGGATCGTCCCCGAGGCCCAGCGCCCGGCAGTCGAGCCAGGCGAGGAAGGTGGCGTCGCCCGGCCGGTACCGGACACCGGGCAGCCGCTCGGCGAGGAGGGCGGCGAGCAGCCCGCGGTTGTCGTCGAGGCCGCCGAGCAGGGCGTCCAGCCAGGCCGTGCCCTCGCGCAGGGCGGCGGTGTGGGCGAGGACCCCGACATGGCTCGGTCCATGGCTCACCTCCTCGGGCAGCCGGGCCAGATCGGCGGCGGCCCCGGGACCGGCGACGGCCAGCGCCGCCTTGAGCCCGGCCAGGTTCCAGGCCTTGGAGGCCGACATCAGCGACAACCCGCTCTCGGCGCCCGGGACGGCGAGGTACGGCACGAAATCGGCGCCCGCGCCGGTGAGCGGCGCGTGGATCTCGTCGGCCACGACCCGGACGCCGTAGCGCCCGGCGAGCGCGGCGACGGCCGACAGCTCCCGGGCCGTGTGCACCGTGCCGGTCGGGTTGTGCGGGCTGCACAGCAGATGCGCGGCCCGCCCACCGCCCGCGACGGCCCGCCGGTAGGCCTCCTCCAGCGCATCGAGGTCGAGCCGTCCGTCCGCGCCGAGCGGCGCCTCGGCGATCCGCCGGTCCAGATGCTCGACGAACGGGAAGAACGGCGGATACACCGGCGGGTTGACGACCACCGGATCACCGGGCCCGGTCACCAGTTTCAGCATCTCGACGACGCCCAGCATCACATCGGGCACGATCGCCGTCCGCTCGACCGCGAGCCCGTCCCAGCCCCACCGCTTCGCCGCGAACGCGGCCAGCGCCTCGGCGTAGGCCGTGCCCGCCGGATATCCGGTGTCGCCGAGCGCGAGGGCCTCCGTCACCGCGCGGACGATCGGCTCGGCGAGGGGTACGTCCATCTCCGCGACCCACAGCGGCAGGACGTCGGCGGGATAGGCGCGCCACTTCATGCTCGTCCGACATCGAAGCTCGTCGAGACCGAGGGCGTGCAGCGGGTTCGGTTCACCCGGCGTCTCGTGCGGGATGCTGGTCATGGGGCACAAGATAGGGGGCTGTGGTGTGACCTGGGATCATATGAACGGGACATTCCTGGAAGTGGCGTGCGACGAATCGGGATCCGACGGGGAGAACCTCACCGGCGGGAACACGGATGTCTTCGCACACGCCAGTGTGCGGCTGCCCACGGAATACGCGGTCGCGCAGGTCCGGAGAATCCGCGAGCGCATCCGTTCGCCCGCCGAGGAGTACAAGGCGAACCACCTGCTGCGGGAGAAACACCGGCCGGTCCTGGAATGGCTGCTCGCACCGTCGGGCCCGCTCCACGGGCACGCTCATGTGCACCTCGTCGAGAAGGCGTTCTTCGTCGTGGACCGGGTCGTCGACCTGCTGCTGGACGATCCGGCGGCGGCCGTCTCCCTCTTCCGGCAAGGCAGCCGGACCTTCACCGAGGCGGAGTGGCGGACCTTCCTGGAGGCGGCCAACCGATTGCTGTGGGTGCGGCCCGAAGACGCTCCGGAAAACCCCGTCGAGTTCTTCTTCCGGACGGTCGAGGAACTGCGCCAGCGGTATGCGGGAACACCCGCGGCGAAAACACTCGCACGGCTCTCGGAAGAACGCTCCCGCGCACTCGCCTATCGCACCGGAATTCAGGCCGGGCCCTTCGTGCTCGCCCCGGTCCTCAATCCGCTGCTCCCCTCGATCCTGCGCACGGCCGCCCACTGGAGCGACGGCGGACACCCGGTCCGGCTCGTGCACGACCGGCAGAACATGCTCACCCCCGAACGGATCGCCTGGATCGAGGACACCGCCCGGCGCCGGGGCATCCGGCTCACCGGACTGCGGCTCGTCGTCGCACGGGACGACGCGCGGGTGCAGCTCGCCGACTTCCTCGCCGGCATCGCCCGCAGCATCGCCTCCGACGAGTTGGGCGGCCGCGGCGACCCCGCGCTCACCGCGCTGCTGCGCCCGTACACCGGCACGTCGGCGGTGTGGGGCGACGCCCGCAGCGGGGCGCGACTCGGCCAACCGGCGGCTCAATCCGGCGGTCCGGCACCTGACGTCAACTCCCCTGTCTAGATTGCCTGTTGACAGCGCATGACCGCGCACCGACCGCGCTCTCAGCGATCCGTCGTCCGCCCTGCCCCTGATTCCGCCGGAGCCGACCCATGACAGACACCACCCGTATCGACACCACTCAGCCGCACACCGCCCGCATCTGGAACTACTGGCTGGGCGGCAAGGACAACTACGAGGTCGACCGGACGGCCGGCGACCGCATCCGTGAGTTACACCCCGGCATCGGCGAGTACGCCCGCGCCGACCGGCTCTTCCTGGGCCGTGCGGTGGAGCATCTGGTGACCGAGGTCGGCATCCGCCAGTTCCTCGACATCGGGACCGGTCTGCCGACCGCGGACAACACGCACGAGGTCGCCCAGCGGCTCGATCCGCAGGCCCGGATCGTCTACGTCGACAACGACCCGCTGGTCCTGGCCCATGCCCGCGCCCTGCTCACCAGCACGCCCGAGGGCCGCACCGACTATCTCGACGAGGACCTGCGCAACGTCGACGCGATCCTCGAACACGCCGCGAAGACGCTGGACTTCGACGAGCCCGTCGCATTGATCCTGCTGGGCGTGGTCATCTTCATCGGCGCCGACGAGGACCCGTACGGGCTGGTCCGGCGGCTGGTCGAGCGGCTGCCGGCGGGCAGTCATCTGGTGCTGTCGCACACCATCACCAGCCCGGCGATGCCCGATGTGGACGAGGCCGTGGAGTTCTGGAACGAGCACGGCACGCCGAAGCTGACCCAGCGCACCCCCGAGGCCCTGGCGGGGTTCTTCGAGGGTCTGGAGCTGCTGGAACCGGGCGTGGTGTCCTGCTCCCGCTGGCGTCCCCAGGACACCGGGGACGGGGCCGAGCCGGCCGAGGTCGCGATGTTCGGCGGGGTGGCCCGCAGACCCTGAGGGGATCGCTCCCGCGCTGAACGCCGGCGGGCCGTCGCACGTATGAAGGTCAGGGCGCTCAACGACCGGAGAGCCCCGCGGTGTTGAGTCCGCGCGTTGAGGGTTTCGGGAGCCATGCATGAGGCACGTACGACGACGGACCGTCCGGCGAGTGACGCGGCTGGCGGCGGTCGGCGGACTCCTCCTGGGAGGGGCCATGGTCACGCAGGCGGCCATGGCGAGCGAATCACCCGGCACGTCCGCGCTGCCGCGCACCACGGCGGACTCCGCGGACTCCGTCGTCACGAACCCGGGGGCCGCTCTCGTCGACAAGCTCGGCACCGCGCGCACGGCGGGCACCTGGCTCGACTCCGAGGGGCGTCCGGTCGTCGCGGTCACGGACGAGAAGACGGCCGCCGCCGTCCAGGCGGCGGGCGCCGTGGCGAAGGTCGTCCCGCACAGCATGAACGAGTTCAAGTCGGCCGCGGCTGCGCTGCGTTCGGCGCCCAAGGTGCCCGGCACGGCGTGGGTGATGGACTACCGGAAGAACCAGGTGGTCGTGCAGGGCGACAGCACCGTGTCGGCCTCGGACTGGGCGCGGCTGACGGACACCGCCGCCGGCATCGGCAGCTTCGTGCGCATGGAGCGCACCACCGGCGAGTTCACCACCCGGATCAACGGCGCGCTGCCGATCCTGTCCACCGCCGGGCGCTGCTCGGCCGGCTTCAACGTGACCAACGGGACGAACGACTTCATCCTCACCGCCGGGCACTGCGGGCCGAACGGTTCGACCTGGTTCTCCGACAACCAGGCCAAGCAGCAGGTGGGCCAGACGGTCAACCAGAGCTTCCCCGTCAACGACTTCTCGCTGGTGCAGTACGCGAGCGGCAAGGCGGGCGCGGGCGCCGATGTGGTGGCGGTCGGCGACGGCAACGGGGTGCGCATCACGGGCACCGGTGACGCGGCCGTCGGCCAGCGGGTGTTCCGCAGCGGCAGCACCACCGGGCTGCGCGACGGCGAGGTCACCGGGCTGGACGCGACGGTGAACTATCCGGAGGGCACGGTCAGCGGGCTCATCGAGACGACCGTGTGCGCCGAACCGGGCGACAGCGGCGGCCCGATGTTCTCCGAGGGGATCGCCCTCGGCATCACCTCGGGCGGCAGCGGTGACTGCACCACGGGGGGCACGACGTTCTTCCAGCCGGTGACGAAGGCGCTGACCCAGCTCGGTGTGCAGCTGATCGTGGCGGCGCCCTCCGACAACGCCGGGGGCGGCGCGGGCACCTCGTCGACCGGCCCGAGGCCGTCCTCCTCCCCCACCCAGGCGGCCGCCGCCCCGGGCTCGACCTCGCCGGGTTCGACCACGCCGGCGACAGGTGTGGGCAGCGGTGTGGACCTCGCCGCCCGGCTCACCGACCCCAAGAACATCGGCCCCGGTCTGCTGGTCATCGCGGGCAGCATGGTCGCCCTGGTCGCGACCCGGTACATCCGGGCCGAACAGGACCGCAAGGCCTACCAGCAGTACTACTCGGCGACGTGGAGCTGAGCCGGACAGCAAGAAGGGCACCCGGTCGGGGTGCCCTTTTCGGCGGGGGAGGCTCGGCGAGCGTCAGGCCGCTTCGACCGACTGCGGGGCGGCGGCCCACTCCAGGACCAGCCGCCGGTACTCCTCGCGCTGCTCGACGCTCAGTGTCCCGCCCGACCGGAGCCACAGGGCCCTGATCTGGTCGTTCACCTCTGCGGCCGATCGCCCGGAGAGGGATTCAACAGTGGTGGACATGGTGTGAAGCTTACGGTGTCGGGGGTGAAGGCCGCGTGAGTCATCACGAACGAACCGGACATAGCGGACGTGTTGCTGGTCACGTCCAATTACCTCCCCCCGCGGGCCGGTTCAGCCCTCCGTGATCCCGCCCACAGCCCCCAGGACCAGCACCTGGATCGCCAGCACGGCGGCCCCGCGCGCCCAGTCGTGGAAGTCGGACACCTTGGTCTCCAGGGCCACGGGGGCGGCCAGCGGATGCCGATGGGCCCGGACGGTCGCCTCCACCGTCGCCCCGCCGACGTCCATCAGTCCGACGCCTTCACCGGCCAGCAGGATCTTCTGCGGCATGACGAAGTTGGCGATCTGCGCGACCAGCGTGCCGAGCGCGCGGGCCGCCTCGTCGACGACCCGGGCGGGCATGGGCTCCCCGGCGGCGGCGAGGGCGAGGATCTCCTCGTAGGTCCGCTCCCGGCCGGTGGCGGCCTGGACCTGGTAGCGGATGTTGGGGATGGTCAGCAGCGAGACGGCGCTGCCGCGTTCGCCGTCCGGGGTGAGCGGGCCGTAGGGGTTCAGGATCCAGTGCCGGCCGAAGTCGCGGTCCTCCTCCGCGCAGGGCACGCGTTTGCCGGCCAGGACCAGTCCGTAGCCGATGCCCGCGCCGATGGTGAGGACGACGAAGCGGTCGAGGCCGCGGCCAGCCCCGAACCAGGTCTCGGCCTCGACGAGCGCGGCGACGTCGTTCTCGACCACCACCGGCAGTCCCGTGCGCTCCTCGACCAGGGCGGCGAGCGGAACGTCGCGCCATCCCAGGAAGGCCGACTCCCCCACGACGGCCCGATCCTGGACCAGCCCGCCCACGCCGATGCCGATCCCCGCGAGGCGGGGGTGGGCGCCGGCCAGCTCGTCCGCCATCTCCCCCAGCACGGCGACGACCGCCTCGGGGTCGTGCGAGGCGAGCGGACGGTCATGGCGGGCGACGACCTCACTCCTGAGAGTGGTGACGACGCCGTACACCATGTCCGCGGTGATCTTGAAGCCGATGAACGAGCGGGACTCGGCGACCACATCGAGCGGCTGCGAGGGGCGCCCCTGCCGGGCCTCCGACGCGGCGCCGCCCTCGGGCGCCTCGATCAGCAGGCCCGACTCGATCAGCGGCTTGGTCAGCCGGGTGAGACTGCCCGCGGAGAGGTTCAGCCGCCGTGACAGGTCGGTGCGCGAGAGCGGGCCGTGGACGAGCACCTCGATCGCGACGGAGCGCTCCCCCGCGCTCAGCGGCAGCCAGCTGGCGGTACCTGTGGTCATGAGGGTCAGACTCCCACACGATGTCTTCTGCCCGATTTCTTTTGCCGTGAAAGTATCAAGGTCACTATAGGCAGCACCTTGGACACTCGGAAGCCCGAAGAGCCCATGGAAAAGAAAGTTCCCCTACCTCTTGACGTCTGGATTCTTTCGGCTCAAAAGTAAGTGACGCCGAGAACCAGCCGCCGAAGAGACGAGGGAGTCTCCCGATGACCATCGCGTCCAGCAGTCCCCCGTCGCGTCGAGAGGGCGGGGGCGACGGATGGCTCGCCGCACTGTTCCTGGCCCCGGCCATGCTGGGGTTCCTGGTCTTCCTGCTGTGGCCGACGCTGCGGGGGATCTACCTGAGCTTCACCCGCTTCAACCTGCTGACGCCGCCGGAGTGGGTCGGCCTCGACAACTACGACCGGATGGTCCACGACCCCATCTTCTGGGACTCGCTCAAGGTCACCGTCGAGTACGTCTTCATCAACATCGGCATCCAGACCGTCGCGGCCCTCGCCATCGCGGTGCTGCTCCAGCGGCTCACGCAGTCGGCCCTGCTGCGCGGCATCGTCCTCACCCCGTATCTGATGTCGAACGTCGTCGCCGGTCTCGTCTGGCTGTGGATCCTCGACACCCAGCTCGGCATCGGCAACGAGATCATCAGCGGGCTGGGCCTCGACCGCATCCCGTTCCTGGCCGACGAGACCTGGGCGATCCCCACCATCGCGCTGATCAACGTCTGGCGGCACGTCGGCTACACCGCGCTGCTGCTGTTCGCCGGGCTCCAGGCGATCCCGGGCGACATGTACGAGGCCGCCAAGGTCGACGGCGCGAGCGAGTGGCGGATGTTCTGGCGGATCACCATGCCGCTGCTGCGGCCGGTCCTGGCGGTGGTGCTGATCATGACCGTGATCGGTTCGTTCCAGGTCTTCGACACCGTCGCGGTGACCACCGCGGGCGGTCCGGCGAACGCCACCAACGTCCTGCAGTTCTACATCTACGGCTCCGCCTTCGGCCGCTTCCAGTTCGGCTACGCCTCGGCGATGTCCGTCGCCCTGCTGGTCGTGCTGAGCGCGATCACCATCCTCCAGTACCGGCTCACCCGGGCCGGCCGGACCGACCTCGGATGACGAAAGGAGTCACCGTGGCTGCCGTGACGACAGCGCCGACCGCACCGCCGACCACCACGACCGGCACACCGCCGGCCCGGCGCAGGCTCACCCTCGGGCGGGCCGCCGCCTGGACCGCGATGGGCGCGATCACCCTCATCACCCTGCTGCCGTTCTACTGGATCCTGCGCACCGCGCTGTCCACCAACGCGGGACTGAGCACCGACCCCACCAGCCCGCTGCCGGTGGGCCTGACCACCAGCGGCTTCGAGCGGGCCTTCGGGCTCCAGTCCGCCGAGGAGGCGATCGCGCAGGGCGGCGCGGGCGGCGGACTGGACTTCTGGCGCTATCTGCTCAACTCGGTGATCGTCTCCACGCTGATCACCGGCTGCCAGATCTTCTTCTCCGCGATGGCCGCCTACGCCTTCGCCCGGCTGCGCTGGCGCGGCCGGGACCAGGTCTTCGGCCTGTTCCTGGCCGGGCTGATGGTGCCGACCCTCTTCACCCTGCTGCCGAACTTCGTGCTCATCAAGCAACTCCACCTGGTGGACTCGCTGTTGGGCATCGCGCTGCCGAGCCTCTTCATGACCCCGTTCGCGGTCTTCTTCCTGCGCCAGTTCTTCATGAACATCCCCCGCGAGGTGGAGGAGGCGGCGCTGCTCGACGGCGCCGGAAAGATCAAGATCTTCTTCCGGGTGATCCTGCCGATGGCGTCCACGCCGGTCGTCACGCTGTCCGTGCTGACGTACATCACCTCCTGGAACGACTACTTCTGGCCGCTGATGGTCTCCTACAGCGACAGCTCGCGGGTGCTGACGGTGGCGCTGGCGGTGTTCCGCGCGCAGACCCCGGCGACCGGCACCGACTGGTCGGGGCTGATGGCGGCCACCCTGATCGCCGCGCTCCCGATGCTGGTGCTCTTCGGACTCTTCGCGCGCCGCATCGTCAGCTCCATCGGCTTCACCGGGATCAAGTGAGGGAAACCTGATGCGACTTCGTACGCTGACCGCACCGGCCGGAGCGCTGGCGCTGTCCCTGTCCTTGTCCCTGGTGAGCGGCTGCGCGAACGGCGACTCCGGCGGATCGTCCTCGGACACGGTGACGTACTGGCTGTGGGACGCCAACCAGCTGCCCGCCTACCAGGCCTGCGCCAAGGGATTCGAGAAGGCGAACCCCGGACTGAAGGTGAAGATCACCCAGTTGGGCTGGAACGACTACTGGACCAAGCTCACCGCCGGTTTCATCGCCGGCACCCAGCCGGACGTGTTCACCGACCACATCCAGAAGTTCGGCCAGTTCGTCGATCTGAAGGTGCTGGAACCGCTCGACGACCTCGGCATCGACGACTCCGCCTACCAACCGGGGCTCGCCGCCAACTGGCTGGGCCAGGACGGCCGCCGCTACGGCGCGCCCAAGGACTGGGACACCGTCGCGCTGTTCTACAACCAGAAGATGACCACGGCGGCCGGTCTCAGCGCCGAGCAGCTCAACAGCCTGTCGTGGAACCCCGAGGACGGCGGCACCTTCGAGAAGGCGATCGCCCATCTGACCGTCGACAACAACGGCAGGCGCGGCGACGAGCCCGGCTTCGACAAGGACGACGTCAAGGTCTACGGGCTGGCCACCAACGGCGGCGGCGACGCCGACGGCCAGACCCAGTGGAGCCCCTTCACCGGCTCGGCCGGCTGGAACTACACGGAGAAGGCGCGCTGGGGCACCGACTACCAGTTCGACAGCACGACCTTCCAGTCCGTCCTGAAGTGGTACTTCGGCCTGGCGGAGAAGGGGTACATGGCGCCCTTCACCGACTACAACATCCAGTCGAACCAATCGAACGCCCAGGTCGCCTCCGGCAAGGCCGCGGCCTCCTTCGACGGCGCCTGGATGATCTCCACGTACAGCGGCATGAAGGGCCGGGACGTCGCCACGGCGCTCACCCCGACCGGGCCGACCGGCAAGCGGGCCACCATGATGAACGGCCTCGCCGACTCCGTCACCAAGGGCGCCCACAACAAGGCCGGCGCCAAGAAGTGGGTGGCGTACCTCGCCTCGGACGCCTGCCAGACGGTCGTCGGGAAGTACGGCATCGTCTTCCCCGCCACCCCGGCCGGCACCCGGGCCGCCGTCGCCGCCTACCAGAAGAAGGGCCTCGACGTCTCGGCGTTCACCGAGCCCGTCGCGGACAAAAAGGCCTCTCGGACCTTCTCGTATCCGATCACCGACTACGCGGCCGACGTCTACGCCCTCATGCATCCCGCGATGGAGGACGTCTACGGCAACGGCGCGCCCGTGAGCGACCTCGACGAGGTCAACGACCAGATCAACTTCATTCTCGACCAGTGACGACACATTCCGCGACGACACATTCCGCGACGACACCTTCCATGACGACTCACCCGCTCACACCAGTAAGAAGGGGCTCCACCCACATGACGTTCTCCCTCGGCATCGTCGGCGCCGGGCAGTTCTCCGGCCAGTTCGCCAAGCTGTTCCTCGCCCACCCGGGCGTCGGCGATGTCTTCGTCACCGATCTCCTCCCGGAGCGCGCCGAACAACTCGCGGCGGCCGAGGGTCTGTCGGGGACCTTCCCCTCGTACGAGGCCATGCTGGAGTCGAAGGCGGTCGACGCGGTCGCGATCTTCACCCAGCGCTGGACCCACGGCCCGCTGGTGGTCCAGGGGCTGAACGCCGGCAAGCACGTCTACTCGGCGGTGCCCATGGCGATCACCCGGGACGAGATCGCGGCGATCATCGACGCGGTACGGGCCACCGGACTGACGTACATGATGGGCGAGACCAGCCAGTACAACCCGGCAACCGTGCACGCCCGCAACCAGATCGCCGAGGGCGCCTTCGGACGGCTCTTCTACGCCGAGGGCGACTACGTCCACGACATGGACCTGGGGTTCTACGAGGCGTACCGGTACAGCGGCGGCGAGAACTGGAAGGCGACCGCCAGCTATCCCCCGCTGCTCTACCCCACGCACTCGGTGGGCGGGGTCCTCGGCGCCTGGCAGACGCACGCGGTGAGCGTGTCCGCGATCGGGGTGAAGGACGAGCGCGGGGACGGGGTCTTCGACCGGGACGTCAGCCAGTTCGGCAACGACTTCTCGAACGCGACCGCGCTGTTCGAGGTGGCGGGCGGCGGCTCGTTCCGGACCAACGAGTTCCGGCGGGTGGGCTATCCGTCACACATCCGGGAGTCGCGGTTCCGGTTCTTCGGGACGGAGGCCAGCATGGAGCAGCTCGCCACGGTGGCGTTCTGGCAGGACAAGAAGGGGGTGCAGGACATCAGCGAACTGCTGGAGCCCAAGCCCACGATGTCGCCGGACGACCCGTCGCTCCAGCACATCGCGCCGGAACTGCGGGCCGCCTTCACCTCCGGCTCGGCCCCGGTGCACGACCGGGCGCGGCTGCCGCGCGAGTTCGACCACCTGCACAACGGGCACGAGGGCAGCCACCACTTCCTGGTGGACGACTTCGTCACCGCGGTGAACACGCGCACGCTGCCGTCGGTGAACGCCTGGGTGGCCACCCGCTACACCCTGCCGGGGATCGTCGCGCACGAATCCGCGCGGCAGGGTGGGGCCAGGCTCGCGATCCCGGACTTCGGGGACGCGCCGCAGGGCTGAGCCCGACCGGGCCTGGCCGTCGGGCCGGGCGTCGGGGCTGGACGTCGGGGCCGGGTGCCGTCAGGTGCCCGGCTTGCGGCCGTAGACGAAGACGTCGTCGCCGTTCTTCAGCAGCGACCAGTACTTCTTGGCGGCCGTCGAGGTCATGTTGACGCAGCCGTGCGAGCCCGGCGGGTTCCACATGCTGACACCGACCGAGTGGAAGGCCTGACCGCCGTCGAAGAACTGGCTGTAGGGCATCGGCACGTTGTAGATGGTCGAGACGTGGTTCAGGTTGCGCCAGTAGATCTTCTTCAGCCCGGTGCGGGTCTCGTACCCGTTGCGGCCGGTGCGGACCGGGACGGGGCCGTAGACGAGCTTGCTGCCGTCCTGGATCCAGCTCAGCTGGAGGGTGAGGTTGACGCAGGCGATACGGCCCTTGTTGGTCGGGCACGTGCCCGCCTTGTTGGGCTTGTTGCCCACCGCCTTCTGCTTGTTCATCAGGTCCATCACCCCCCAGGTGACGGGCCCGGCGTAGCCGATGTTCGGGGTGATGCCGTGCTTGGTCTGGAAGGCCTTGATGGCCTTGCAGTCGGCGCTCGACTGCTTGCCGTCGACGGGCCGGCCGAGGAACTTCTCGACCTGCTTCTGGTACGGCCCGGCCGCCGTGGTACAGCTCGCGGCCTGCGCCGGTCCCGCACCCAGCGCGAGCGTCAGCGGCGCGACCAGTCCGGTGACGCCGAGCAGAACGGCTCCTCGTCTGCGTATGTCCCCCATGGGGCTGCCCTCTCCCTGGCACAGTGGTAACGATCTCGTCCTTCTAGACCGTCCTGTACGGGCTGCGGTTGTAGACAGACTCAAGCTGTGACAGAACAGTGAACTATTTGCTCGTCCGGCCGTCGGCGGCGGTCCGGATCGCGGCAGGTCCGGTCAGATCGTGGAACTCCTGGGGCGGGAGTTCGCGCCGGGTGCGCACCGGCGAGAGGAAGACGGGCAGGAAGTTCGCCGCCAGCAGCGCGCCGCCCACCCAGAGGGCGACCCGGACGCCCGCCAGTTCGCCGATGACGCCGGAGACGGCGGCGCCGACGGCGAGCGCCCCGGTCAGCAGGAAACGGAACGTGGCGTTCATCCGGCCCAGAAGGGCGTCCGGCGTCATCCGCTGGCGCAGGCTCACGCCGAGGACGTTGTCCACGCCGGTCTTGAACAGGATCAGCACCCAGGCCGCCCCGGCGAGCCACAGCCAAGGCCCCCGGTCGATCAGGGGCACGAGCAGCGCGGCAGGCGCGAGGACCGGGCCGACGAGGCCGAGCGCCCGCCCGTGCCCGAGGCGCCCGGCCAGCGGGCGGGCGCACCAGGCGCCGAGCAGCAGACCGAGCCCGCCCGCTCCCCAGAACAGGCCCAACACGCCTGCGGACAGGTCGAGTTCACGGACGAAGAGGATCGGCAGCATGGTGGTGACGATCTGCGAGCCGAAGTTGGTGAGGGCGGCGGTCAGCGCGAGCGCGCGCAGTTCCGCGTTGCCCAGGACGTGCCGGACGCCCTCCGCGATCTGGGTGTGCAGCCGGGCCCCGGGCGACGGGTGGGGCGGGTCGTCGCCCCGTCGCAGTGCGAAGAGCTGGAGCGCCGAGACGAGGTACGCGCCGGCCGCGCACACCACGGCCACGGGCGCGGTGAGCAGTTGGACGAGTCCGCCGCCCGCCCCGCGTCCGGCGATGTTGCCCACCGCCTGGAGGCCGACGACGGCCGAGTTGGCCCGTACGAGGGCGGCAGGGCCGACGAGTTGGGGCAGCGCGCTCTGCGAGCCGACGTCGAAGAACACGGTCGCGCACCCGTTGAGCAGGACCACCGCGTACAGGTGGACGAGGGTGAGCGCGTCGAGCTGCCAGGCGACGGGCACCGAGAAGAAGAGCGCGGCCCGGGTCAGGTCGGCGACGGTCAGGATGCGGCGGTGCCGCAGCCGGTCCACCCAGACCCCGGCCGGCAGCCCGATGAACAGGAACGCCACCGTGCTCAGCGTGGCCAGGGCGCCGATCTGCCCGGGGCTCGCGTCGAGCGCGCTCACCGCGACGAGCGGCACCGCGACATAGCTCACGTTGGTGCCGAGCTGGCTCAGTGCGGTGGCCGAGAACAGGACGCGGAAGTCGCGGACGCGCCAGGGCGAGGCGGTCGGCTCGGTGGGGGTCTGCACGGTTGAACGCTGCCCGACGCGCTCCCGGTACGACAAGTGAAAAGATCTGCACGCACTGTTAAGCGCCGCTACGCCGACGGCTACGCGTACGGCTGCGCCTAAGCCTCAGCGATAGCCGGTGGTGTTCGCCGGCTTCCCCGGGTCCTGGACCTCGACCATGTAGCGCCAGGCGTCCGGGCGGCTGCCGTCGACGTCGGTGAAGCCGTAGACCTGGGCGAGGCCGCCGCTGGAGAGGGACTGCCCGTTGTAGCGGGCCACTTCGGGGTCGGCGGCGAGCGCGGCGACGGCCCGGCCGACATAGCGGGGCGTCTCGGAGATGGCGAAGTGCGGGATGCGTGCGATGGCGTCGCGCCAGTTGTCCTCGCGGACGCCGAAATGTTCGAGCATCATCTCCGAGCGCAGCCAGCCCGGGGTGAGCGCCACGGCGGTGGCCCCGCGCGGGCCGAGTTCATGGCCGAGGGCGAAGGCCATCCGCAGCACGGAGGACTTGGCGAGGTCGTAGAAGAAGTTCACGCGGTAGGTGTCGCGGTTGTAGTCGCCGGTGCCGTCGGTCATCTCGACGACCAGGCCGCCCGGCCGGCGCATCAGGAGCGGGAGGGCGTGATGGCTGGTGACGGCGTGGGTCTCCACGGCGAGCCGGAGCAGCCGCAGCCCGTTGTCGAGGTCGTGCTCCCAGAGGGGGGTGTCCCATTCGAAGAGGTTCTCGCCGCCCCAGACGTCGTTGACCAGGACGTCGAGGCGGCCCTGTTCGGCGGCGATGCGGTCGACGAGGGCGCGGACCTGGGCGGGGTCGAGATGGTCGGTGGGCACGGCGACACCGCGGCCGCCCGCCTCGGTGACGAGGTCCGCGGTGTCCTCGATCGTCTCGGGACGGTCGTACTCGGAGCGCCGTTCGCGGGTGCTGCGTCCGGTCGCGTAGACGGTCGCGCCGGCCGCGCCCAGTTCCACGGCGATGCCCCGGCCCGCTCCCCGGGTCGCCCCCGCGACCAGTGCGACCTTGCCTTCAAGACTGACTTGCGGACTGCCTTGCGGACTGACTTGCGGACTGCCTTGCAGCGGTGCCGACATGTCCGGCCTCCTTCGCGTGATCCCTCGGTGTCCGTTCTCACCGAGGGTCGCGCGCAAGCCGGACATCTACTGTCGCCATTCCCGGGAAGTCACCCGGTGGGGCGCAGCCGGGCGTCGAGTTCGCCGTCGTCGGCCACGAACCAGAGCTGGCGGCCGTGGTTCGACTCGCGCACGAAGTCCTGGAGGGCGGAGCTCTCGGCGAGGTGCCCGGAGATGTCTCCGACGACGGCCAGCCGGATGCGGTAGTTCGCGAACTTCTGCACGACCGCGCCCGCGACCCCGGAGCGGAGCCGGAAGAACTCCGTCCCGCAGCGCTCCGCGGGGATCACGACGAGTCCCGCGTCGTGTCCCATGGCGTCGCCGATGAGATCGAGCGCGGCGCGCTCGCCGTCGAGCGCCGGCCCCTCGGGGGCGCAGCGCAGGACGCGGGTGTCGTGCAGGGTCACGAGTGTGGTGGTCATGCCGGTGAGACTACGGTCGGCCGAAGGCGCGGTGCCTCCCGGTTTTCCGCCCCCGTGCCCACCGGTTTCAGGTCAGTGCCCCCGGGCGATCCATTCCTCCAAGTGGGGCGCCTCCGCGCCGATGGTCGTGCTTTCGCCGTGTCCGGTGAGCACCTTGGTCTCGGGCGGCAGGGCGAGCAGCCGGTCCTTGATGGAGGTGATGATCGTCGGGAAGTGGGAGTAGGAGCGGCCGGTGGCGCCGGGGCCGCCGTGGAAGAGGGTGTCGCCGGTGAAGAGCACCCCGAGTCCGGGCTCGTACAGGCAGACCGCGCCGGGCGCGTGCCCGGGGGTGTGCAGGACGGTGAGGTCGGCGCCGGCGGCCTCGATGACCTGGCCGTCGGCCAGATGGGCGTCGGGCTCGCGGTGCGGGTGGGTGAGCTTCCACAGCGGCAGGTCGTCGGGGTGCAGCCAGATCGTGGCGCCGGTCGCGTCGGCGAGGGCCGGCGCGGCGGAAACATGGTCGTTGTGGGCGTGGGTGCAGATGATGCCGGTCAGTCGGCGGTCGCCCACGGCGGCGAGGATGGCGTCGGCGTCGTGGGCGGCGTCGATGACGATCGCCTCGTGGTCGTCGCCGACGATCCACACGTTGTTGTCGACGTCCCAGGTGCCGCCGTCGAGGCTGAACTGACCGGAGGTGACGAGGTGTTCGATGCGCGCGGTCATCACAGCACCACCACCGAACGCAGCACGTCCCCGTGGTGCATCCGCTCGAACGCCTGCTCCACCTGGTCCAGTTGGATGGTCTCGGTCACGAACGCCCCGAGGTCCAGGCGGCCTTGGAGGTGCAGGTCGATGAGCATCGGGAAGTCGCGGGAGGGCAGGCAGTCGCCGTACCAGGACGACTTGAGCGCGCCGCCGCGGCCGAAGACGTCCAGGAGGGGCAGTTCGAGCTTCATCTCCGGCGTCGGGACGCCGACCAGGACGACCGTGCCGGCCAGGTCACGGCCGTAGAAGGCCTGCCGGTAGGTCTCCGGGCGGCCGAC
Source organism: Streptomyces sp. NPDC001858 (assembly GCF_053594615.1). Taxonomy (NCBI): domain Bacteria; kingdom Bacillati; phylum Actinomycetota; class Actinomycetes; order Kitasatosporales; family Streptomycetaceae; genus Streptomyces; species Streptomyces sp. NPDC001858. The sequence continues at coordinate 204,963 of NZ_JBSFEV010000008.1, read as the reverse complement.
GGCCTCGATGACGACGTCCGCGCCGAACCCTCCGGTCAGTTCACGGATCGCCTCGACGGCGTCCGTGTCCTTGGAGTTGACGGTGTGCGTGGCGCCCATCGTCTTCGCCGTCTGCAGCTTGCGGTCGTCGATGTCGACGGCGATGATCTTCGCCGCGCCGGCCAGGCGCGAGCCCGCGATCGCCGCGTCGCCGACCCCGCCGCAGCCGATGACCGCGACCGTGTCGCCGCGGCCCACGTTGCCGGTGTTGATCGCCGCGCCGATGCCGGCCATCACCCCGCAGCCCAGCAGCCCGGCCACCGACGCCGACACCGACGGGTCGACCTTCGTGCACTGTCCGGCCGCCACCAGCGTCTTCTCCGCGAAGGCTCCGATGCCCAGCGCCGGGGACAGCTCGGTGCCGTCGGTCAGGGTCATCCGCTGCTTGGCGTTGTGGGTGTCGAAGCAGTACCAGGGGCGGCCGCGCAGACATGCCCGGCACTGCCCGCACACCGCACGCCAGTTCAGGATCACGAAGTCACCGGGAGCGACGTCGGTGACGCCCTCGCCGACCGACTCCACCACGCCCGCCGCCTCGTGCCCGAGCAGGAAGGGGAACTCGTCGTTGATCCCGCCCTGCTGGTAGTGCAGGTCGGTGTGGCAGACACCGCAGGCCTGCACCTGCACCACGGCCTCGCCGGGACCGGGGTCGGGGATCACGATGGTCTCCACCCGCACCGGCTCGTTCTTCCCCGGCGCGATCACTCCGCGCACTTCCTGCGGCATGGGCTGCCCCTTTCATCGGCGTCGTCCGTCGTCCCAGGTCCCGACCCTACGCGACCCGACGGGACGGGTGCGGCCGGTGTGACCGGACGTGCGTGGGGGCCGCCCGGTCGTCCGGACGGCCCCCACGGGCAGTGGCGCCAAGCTCACTGGATCTCGGGCAGCAGCCCGGTGACGGGAGCGGCGAGGTCGGTGACCTGGTGCAGCTCGTTCAGCTTTTCCAGCTGGCTCACGTTCTTGAGCTCGCGCAGCTGCTGGGAGACCGGCGGCAGGTCGGCCCGGTGCTCTGCGGGAATCTGGCTCGCGGCGAGTGTGTCCAGCGTGGTGATCGGGTTGAACCGGCCGGCGTCCGGGGCGTCGGCCGCGTTCGCCATGGGCGCCGCGAGGCCGGTGACCCCGGCGGCGAGAGCGGCGATGGCGGCGATGCGTCGAGTGGAGATCATGCCCTCAGCAACGCGGCGGGCGCTGTCGTGGACACGGGCGGGCGGCGGCGCTCACCCGACGGGTGGAGCGGGTCGTCTGCGCTTGCCGAGCGCGGCGGGCCGGAGGAGCCTCGAAGGTGAGGGGCCGGCGGCCCGTCCTCCCCTGGGCCGCGCCTCTCCAAGGAGGTCACCATGGGCACCGCGGCAGGCTCCGCCTTCGACACCGAGACCCTGCGCAGGGGCGTCGAGGGACAGACCGCGACGACACTGCTGTCGCTCTACGCCGACGACGCCGAACTGCGCGTCATCGACCACAACACCCAGCCCAGCCGCCCCAGGGTGCTGCACGGCCGGGACGAGATCGCCCAGTTGCTCGACGACGTCTACAGCCGGGACATGACCCACAAACTGGAGGAGTGCATCGTCCAGGGCGACCGTGCCGCGTACAGCGAGTCCTGCCAGTACGCGGACGGTGTGCGGGTCCTCGCCGAGTCGATGATCACGCTGCGTGACGGCAAGATCGTCGAACAGACGTTGATCCAGGCATGGGACGAGTAGGCAGGAAGACCGCGAGGTTCCAGGTCAGCTCCCGGCTGACCTGGACCTTCGCGGTGCGGGCGGGGCTGGGACGGTCGCGTCCGGCCCGCGCTCCGCTGCCGGCGCCAGTGTTCGCGGCAGGTCGGCGAGTGTCTCTCGCTCTGCTGCGGACAGCGCTGAGAGCAGCGCGCTCGCACCCGCCCCCTCCGAGGCCGCGTGCCGTTCGAGCGCGGCACGGTCGGCGTCGGTGAGCCGGACCCGTACCCGCGGTTCAGCTCTCCCAGGCGATCCGGGTGGGCACGCGCGTGCGTGCCCACCCGGACGACGGAGCGGACCGGAGGACTGTCAGGTCAGCGTCCACTTCTGGTTGTCGGCGGTGCCGCAGGTCCACAGCACGATCGGGGTGCGGTTGGCCGTGCCCGCGCCGTTGGCGTCGAGGCAGAGGCCCGCGTGGACGTTGGTGATCGTGCCGTCGCTGTTGATGTTCCACTTCTGGTTGTTCTGGCCGTTGCAGTCCCAGATCACGACCTTGGTGCCGTTGGTCGTGCCGAGGTTGTAGGCGTCCAGGCACTTGTTGCCGTACACCACGAGTTCCTTGCGGGAGGTGTACGTCCAGGCCTGGTTGGAGCCGCCGTTGCAGTCCCACAGCTCGGCCTGGGTGCCGTTGGAAATGGTGCTGTTGTACATGTCGAGGCAGCGGCCGGACTGGGTGCCGACGACGAGGCTGCCGTTCGCGCCGGGCAGAGGTCTGACCGTGATGTCCGCCAGGGTCGGGGCGTTCGTGAAGGTCAGCGTGTTGGCCGAGCCCTTCGACAGGGCGACCTGGAGGGTGATCGTGCCCTGCGCGGAGCCGGTCGGCGGGAAGGAGACGGTCGTCGTGGTCTGGCCGTTGACCTTCAGCGTCGCGGTGCGGGCGGTGGAGCCGGTGTGGGTGTAGGCGACGTCGACGACCTTCAGGCCGGTGCTGCCGGCGACCACGCCGGAGAAGCTCGACGTGCCGGTGTACGTGCTGCCCGAGGCCTCGGTGCCGCCGCTGACGGTGAGCATGACCGAGCCGCCCGCCGGAACGCTCGCGGTGTAGCTCGTGGAGTACGTGCCGACGTCGGCGCGCGCCCACAGGTCGCGGACGGTCGCGGAGGCGTTGGTGAGGCCCAGGTCCGACCAGCGCACGGTGATGTTCTGGGCGGCGGAGGTGCGGTTGAGCAGGACGACGGCGCGCTTGCCGGAGCCGGCGAGGACCTTGCCGTAGACCTGTGCGCCGGTGGCGTCCTCGGCGACCTTGACGCCCTGGAGGCCGCGCGCGTCCTGGTCGACGGCGATGACCTCGGGGTTCTTGAGGATGTTCGCCGTCTCGGTCGTCATCGTGGTCAGGTCGTTGCCGGCCAGGAGCGGCGCGCCGGAGACGGCCCACAGGTTCATATGGGTGCGGTTCTGGGCGGCGGTGAAGCCGCTCATGCCGACCATCAGCATGTCCGGGTCGTTGTAGTAGCCGGTGTGCTGGGCGGTGGGGTGCAGGCCCTGGTCGAAGTTGGACAGCAGGTTCGTCATCGAGGGCGCGTTGCCGTAGTAGATGATGTCGGTGCTGGTCCGGAACATCGGGGCGAGGCCGGGGGCCCAGTTCCAGGTGTTCTGGTAGCCCCAGTTGCAGAGGGAGAGGGTGAGCGGGCGGCCCGTGGTGGCCGTCGCCTTCGCCACCGCCGCGCTGATCGCGGTGTACGTGGTCGGCGCGTCGAGGCCCTCGGCGTCGCCGCCGCACCAGTCGACCTTCACGAAGTCGAAGCCCCACTGCGAGAACTGGAGCATGTCCTGTTCGTAGTGGCCCTCGCTGCCGCTGCCCGGGGCGGCGGGGCGCCCGGTCGGGTAGTAGTAGCCGCAGCCGTCCTTGCCGGCGTCGGTGTAGATGCCGGCCTTGAGGCCCTTGCTGTGGATGTAGTCGGCGATGGCGCTCATGCCGCCCGGCCACTCGGACTCGTCGACGGTGATGTTGCCCGCGCTGTCGCGGGTGCCCTGCCACCAGCCCTCGTCGATGTTGATGTACTGGTATCCGGCCGCCGGCAGGCCCGCGGCGACGAACGCGTCGACCTGCTGCTTGATGACGTTGTAGTCGATCTTCGCGGCGAAGCTGTTCCAGGAGGCCCAGCCCATCGGGGCGGTGGGCACGGACATCTGACGCGAGGTCGCGGCCTGGGCCGGGCCCGGCTGGACGAAGAGCAGGGCGGCGGTCGCCGTCAGCAGGAGGGCGAGGGCGCGGGCGGCGGCTGATCTCCAGCGCCGGGCGAGGCCAGAACGGGGTGGGGGTTGCATGCGGCGGCTCCGAGTGCGAAATCTCGAACGAGGGTCGGTGAACCGAACGTATTGCGCGCTGAAAGTAGAGCCGCCGCGCGGTGAAGTCAACGGCTGCGACAGAAGTGGTGTGATGGCCCTCAGAAGCGACTTCGGCCGTGCCGTCACGAGTGACTCGGACACAGCGCCCGGCAGTGAAGTGGCTGCTTTTGCAGGGTCGTTCGCCCCGCGCGGGGCCGGCGGCCCCCATACTGTCCGTCGTGCGAGTCGCGATCATGACGGCGGGTTCCCGGGGCGATGTCGCCCCCTTCACCGGGCTGGGGCACGCGCTCGTGCGCGCGGGCCACGAGGTCACCCTGGTCACGCACGAGCGGTTCGCGCCGCTGGTGACGGGCTCCGGGGTGGGCTTCCACCCGCTGCCCGTCGACCCACGGGCCGAACTGGAGTCCGAGCAGGGCCGCGGGCTGCATCGCAGCAGCACCGGCCCGGGCAAGCTGCTGCGGGTGGCCCGGATGGCGCGGGCGCTCGTCGGGCACATGACCGACGACCTCCTGATCGCCGCCCGCGCGGCCGACGCGCTCCTGCTGTCGGCCTCGGTGGCGCCGCTGGGCCATGTCATCGCCGAGGGGCTGTCCCTGCCGAGCCTCGACCTCGCCCTCCAACCGGTCGCCCCCACGCGGGAGTTCGCGCCGCCGCTGCTGGGCGGCGGCTCCTGGGGAGCCGTCGGCAACCGGCTCGCCGGGCACGGCGTCGAGCGGGCCGTCGAGCAGGTCTTCGCCCCCGTCCTGCCGACCGTACGGGCCCGGCTGGGCCTGCCCGCCGGGCGCCGCCCGGCCCTCGGCCCGCGAGCCGGGAACCGGCGCGGCCGACCGGTCCTGCACGGCTTCAGCCCCCTGGTGGTGCCCCGGCCCCGGGACTGGCGGGCGGAACTGGGCGTCACCGGGTACTGGTGGCCCTACGACCGCGAGACCCGACTCCCGTCCGCCCTGCGGGAGTTCCTCGACGCGGGGCCGCCGCCGGTCTTCGTGGGCCTGGGCAGCGCGACCGTGCCGGACCCGCAGCGGCTGAGCGCCGAGGTCGTCCGGGCGCTGCGGCGGGCGGGGCTGCGCGGGGTGATCCAGCGCGGCTGGGCGGGCCTCGCGGCCGACGGGGACGACATGCTGACCGTCGACGACGTGCCGCACGCGCTGCTCTTCCCGGAGACGGCTGCGGTGGTCCACCACTGCGGGGCGGGCACCACGGCGGCCGGCGTGCGGGCCGGGGTCCCCGCGGTGCCGGTGCCGATCCAGTTCGACGAGGCGTTCTGGGCGGACCGCCTGGTCACCCTCGGAGTCGCCCCGACCTCGATCCCCCTGCGCCACCTCACCGCCGACACCCTCACCGACGCCCTCGCCCGCGCCACGGGCGACCCCGGCTACCGCGACCGCGCGCGAAAGCTGGCAGCGGGCGTACGCAAGGAGGACGGGGTCACCCGGGTGGTGGAGGCGGTGGCCCGCCTAAGCGGCTCGTCAGCGCCCTGAAGGGGCGCGGGGAACTGCGCGACCAGCCACGACGGTGCCGCACCGGAACAACGGCACATCGCGCCACTTCCGGCGGAGCGCTCAGGCCTGACGACCGGCCGGGGCTGCGCCGGCCGGGGCCCCGGCGTCGACGCCAGCCCTAAGGGCGGGGTGCGCCAGGAGGACGGGTGACGCGGGTCGCGAACGCGGTGGGGCGCCTCGCCTGACGACCGCCCAGGTCTGACCACCGGTCGGGGCTACGACGCCCCGGAACCCGGCGTCGACGCCGCGGAATCCTCCCCCGCCCCCGGCGTCCGCGTCGGCGTCCAGCCAGGGGGGCGGAGGATTCCCAGGAGTTGGCGGACCAGTTCTTCGACGGCCTCGTCCAGGGTGGCTTCGACCCAGCCGGCGGTCCAGTCGTGCAGGAGGCCGTTGATGCTGCCGATGAACGCCGTCGCCGGGAGGCGGTAGTCGCGGACTGCCGCCTCGCCGCGGTTCGCCAAGGCCATCGCCTCGCCGCAGATCAGCTCGATCCAGCGGGCACGGCGGGCCAGACGCTGCTCCTCCAGCCGGGAGCTGACGCCGACGATCTCGACGAACGTGATACGGATGCGGCGGGGATCGCCGGTGACATTGGCGGCGTAGGCGCGGAAGATCGCGGTGACGCGTTCGACCAGCGGCAGACCCTCCGCGCCCGCGATGCCGGCCACGACCGCCGCCTCCGCCCAGTCGTTGACCTGGAGGTGCAGCGCCGCCAGGACGTCCTCCAGGCCGCGGAACTCCTCGTAGAACTGGCGGGTCGACAGGCCGGCCGCCTCGCTCAGCGAGGCGACCGTGGTGCCGCGGTAGCCGGGGGCGCCGCCGAACATCTCCAGCGCCGCGTCCAGGAACCTCGCCCGGCGCTCGGCCTGCCGCTGCTCGGCGGTCTTGCCGCCGTACCGGCCGGTCGGCGCCTTGAGCCTGCCCGTCACTGACCCTCCCTCGTCGCGCTCCGTGCTCCCCCACCACCGATTCTGTCGTGTCCGAAAAAACCCCGTCGCGCAGGGTACCCCTTCCCTGTCGGAGCGTAGGGAAGGGGTATCCTGCGCGCGCGACGTCGGGGGGGGAGGGTCAGTGGCGGCGTCCTACCCCACCTTCTGGGCCACCCAGGACGCCAGCTCGGTGCGGGCCGCCGCGAGCAGGGTCGCGGACGGGGCGGTCGCGCCGTTGGTGACCAGGGCGTAGTGCACGGCGCCCGTGTCGGACGTGCTCAGCAGCAGACGTCGGCTGCCGGTGCCGCCCGGTTCGACGGCGGCGGCGATCTTCGTGGTGGACGAGTAGGCAGGCGGGCCGTACACCGTGCCCAGGTCGGAGACGACCGTGGTGGCAGCGGTCGGGAAGGACGCGGGCAGGTGCAGCTCGGTGGGCGCCGTCCCGCCGCCCGAGCGCCACACCAGCACGCTGTACTGCCCGGAGCCGACCAGCGAGGCCACGTTCGGCAGGCTGCTGGGGACGGGGTTCCAGGTGAGCGTGGTGGAGCCGTCGCGGGAGCGGTCCTCGTAGGTGAAGGCGACGGTCGTGCCGGAGGTCGCGCTCGGGTAGACCCGGTCGAGCAGACGGGCGTCCTGACGGAGGGTCGCCGTGCCGCTGTCGTCCAGGCGGACGGCCGACAGGTCCTCGTCGTTCCAGGCGTCGCCCGTGGTGAGCAGCTTGTCGGGGTTGTCGTTCATCAGCTCGTGGTGGCGGCCGTTGTAGATGTCCCACTGCCACTGCGAACCGGACAGCACCGGGCCGGAGGTGGCGGGGGTGGTCCACCAACTGGCGCCCTTCACCCGGGAGTCGAGGGCCTGGTACATCGCCTTCAGGACGGTCGGGGCCTTGCCGGCGGTGCTGCCGTTCAGCGGGTGGCCGAACTCGCTGACGATCGCCGTCGTCCCGAGCGCCGAGGCGCGGTCGCGGACCGTGGCGAAGTCGGTGACGTACTGGCCGTCGGCCGCGTTGCCCCACATCAGGATGCCGGAGATGGCCTTCTGGTCGTAGAAGTGGGTGTTGAAGACATAGCGGGAGCCGAGCGTGCCCGCGTCGAGGAGGCCGCCCTCCTCCTTGCTGACGTTGCCGTTCCAGAAGAGGTTCGGCTCGACGAGGGCGGGCTTGTCGGTCCAGCCGGCCGCGTCCATCCGGGCCCGGAACTTCACGTAGAAGGGCCACAGCACATCGCGTTCCCAGGCGCGGCTGGCCTGGCCGGAGTCGTAGGTGCCGGCGTAGGGCTCGTTGTAGGGGTCGAAGCCGAGGACGCCGGCGAACTGCTCGGCGCTGAGGTTCGCCTTGAGGTACGCCATGGTCTTCTGGGCGGTGGTGAGGAAGGAGTCCTGGAGGCCGTGGTTGTTGTGCCAGAAGTCGTACTGGGCGGCCTTCACCGCGCCGTTGTTGGTGATGTTCTGGCCCCAGAGGAAGCAGATGCCGCAGGACTCGGCGGGGTAGCCGCCGAGTGCCACCGCCCACGCGGGGGCGCCGTCGCCGGTGTACCAGCTGCCCGAGTTGAACAGGTAGCGGGAGTACAGGTCCTGGTGGAAGTCGGGGTAGACCCGGATGCCGGCGTCCAGGAAGGCGCCCAGCTGGGCGGTGACGGCGGCCAGATAAGCCGTGTCGACCTGGCCGCGCACCGGTTCGGCGTAGGCCCAGGAGAGCAGGAAGCGCACGGAGTTGCCGCCGCCGAGGGCGCGCAGGGCCGTCGCCGACTTCTTGGCGTCCGCGACCGAGGCGAAGGGGAGCCCGTCGTTCTCGGCGAGTTTGGTCTCGCCGGAGACGTTGTAGCCGCGCAGCACGACCTCGCGGCCGTTGCCGTCGACGAAGCGGCCGCCGGACACGGTGAGCGCCGTGCCGTCGAAGGCGAGGGAGCCGGGGAGCGTGGCGGCGGTGGCGGCCGGGGAACCCGCCGCGGTGAGGAAGCCACAGAGTCCGCAGAGGACCACCAGAACAGCGAGCAGACGGGCCCGGATATTCGACATGTCCACTACAGTCCGGTGGTTTCCAGACACCGTCAATACCTTCTGACCCACGAGTAAGTTCATTCCCCGTCAGCCCGGTCGGCGCAGTCGGCACAACTCGCCCGGTCGGTACGAAACACCCGGTCGGCGCAGTCTCCCGGGCCGGCGCGGTCGGCCGCCCGGCGAGCCGCGCCGCGTCGGACTACCGTTCAGGGAAAGCGACCGAGCCGGTCGTTCGCGGCCGGAAGGGAACCGATCGTGCGGGAGATTCTGCCGACGCTGAAGCGGTGGTATGCGGCCGGTGAGCCGTTCGGGCTCGCCACCGTCGTCGCCGTCAGCCGCAGCGCGCCGCGCGATCCGGGCGCGGCGATGGCGGTGGGTCCGGCCGACGAGGTGGTGGGCGGGGTCTCCGGTGGCTGTGTGGAGAGCGCGGTGTTCGAACTCGCCCAGGAGGTGGTGGCCGACCGCGCGGCCCGGCTGGAGACCTTCGGCTACAGCGCCGAGGACGCCTTCGCCGTCGGGCTGACCTGCGGCGGCGAGATCACCGTGCTCGTGCGTCCCGTCACCGCGGGCCTGGACCCGTCGTTCGGCGCGGTCGCGGAGTCGGTGGCCGCGGGCGAGCCGGTGACCGTGGCCACGGTCACCGACGGTCCCGCGCCGCGCGGGGCCGCCCTCGCCGTCTGGCCGGACCGGACCTCGGGCACCCTGGGCGCGGACGGGCTGGACGCCGCCGTCACGGCCGACGCGCGCGGCGAACTCGCCCTCGGCGTCACCGGCGTACGGCACTACGGGCCGCGCGGTGAGCGACGGGAGGACGCCGTGTCGGTGTTCCTGCACTCCTTCGCGCCGCCGCCGCGCATGCTGGTGTTCGGCGCGATCGACTACGCGGCCGCCGTGGCCCGCATCGGCGACTTCCTCGGCTACCGGGTCACGGTGTGCGACGCCCGCCCGGTCTTCGCCACGCCCGCGCGCTTCCCGGCCGGCGTCGAGGTGGTCGTGGACTGGCCGCACCGGTATCTGCGGGGCACGGACACGGACGGGCGCACGGTGATCTGCGTGCTGACCCACGACCCGAAGTTCGACGTGCCGCTGCTGGAGGTGGCGCTGCGCGGGCCCGCCGCGTACATCGGGGCGATGGGCAGCCGCCGCACCCATGACGAACGGCGGGCGCGGCTCGTGGAGGCCGGGCTCACCGACCGTGAGCTGTCCCGGCTGCGCTCACCGGTCGGGCTGGACCTGGGGGCCCGCACGCCCGAGGAGGTCGCCGTGTCGGTGGCCGCCGAGATCGTCGCGCTGCGCTGGGGCGGCAGCGGCGCCCCGCTGACGGCCACGGCGGGGACCATCCACCGCTGATCGGCCGCTCTCGGCCGCTGTCGGCCGCTGTCGGCCGCTGTCGGCAGTCCACCGGATCGGGTGTGTGTAGGACGCGTGGAGCGGGGTACGCGGGCGCCAGGACAGGCATGCATGTCCTCCCTTTGTCTCGTGTCGGAAGGAGGTCCGTGGAAGCAACGCACACTCGCAAGTTCCGGGCCGCCTCCGAGCCCGTTCGGCCGGGGCGGCCCGGTCCTGTGTCCGCGGGCCTGTGTCCGCGGGCCTGGAGTCCTATGTCAGCCGGTGCAGGACCACGTCGGTGAGTCGGCCGTCGGCCGCGGTGGCGGTCATGAAGGTGCGGTGCGGCTGACGTCGGCGGTCGGTCGGGGAGCCCGGGTTGAGCAGCCGCAGTCCGCCGGGGGCCGTGGTGTCCCAGGGGATGTGGCTGTGGCCGAAGACGAGGACGTCCAGGTCGGGGAAGCGGGCGGCGCAGCGGGCCTCCCGGCCCTGGGCGGGGCCCGTCTCGTGGACGACGCCGAAGCGCAGTCCGCCCAGTTCGGCGTAGGCGGTCTCGGGCAGCCGGGCGCGCAGCTCGGGCCCGTCGTTGTTGCCGTACACGCCGACGACGGCCCGGCTGCGGCTCTCCAGCAGGTCGAGGGTGGCCGTGTCCACCCAGTCCCCGGCGTGGATCACCACGTCGGCGCGCGGGAGCTCGTCGAGCAGCGGGGCGGGGAGCGCCTTGGCGCGCCGGGGGAGGTGGGTGTCGGACATCAGAAGGAGGCGCACGGCGTCAGACTACGGACAGGTGAGGGGCGGTCGGCGGGGTTAGCATCGGGCCACGCGCACCCGCCGTCCCGCGCACGGCAGAGCGATCCAGCAAGGGGGCCAGGAGCCCGATGCCGGTCAAGGTCAGCGTCATCGTCCCCGTCTACAACCCCGGTCCCTACCTGGAGGCGTGCGTAGCCTCGCTGCTGCGGCAGTCGCTCGCGCCGGACGCGTACGAGGTGATCTTCGTCGACGACGGCTCGACCGACGCCACCCCGGGCGTGCTCGACGCGCTGGCCGCCGAGCACCGCCGGGTGCGGGTGATCCACGAGGAGAACTCGGGCTGGGCGGGCAAGCCGCGCAACGTCGGCATCGACGCCGCCCGCGGCGAGTACGTCATGTTCGTCGACGGCGACGACTATCTCGGGGACGAGGCCCTGGAGCGGATGTACGGCTACGGGGTCGCCCACGACGCGGACGTGGTCGTCGGCAAGACGGCCGGCCGGGGGCGCCGGGTGCCGGTGGAGCTGTTCCGGACGAACCGGCCGCACGCCACCGTCGAGAACGCGCCGCTCATCGACAGCCTCACCCCGCACAAGATGGTCCGCCGGGCGTTCCTGGAGCGCATCGGGTTGCGCTTCCCCGAGGGGCGGCGCCGGCTGGAGGACCATGTCTTCGTCACCGAGGCCTATCTGCGCGCGGACAACGTCTGCGTGCTCGCCGACTACGTCTGCTACTACCACGTCCGACGGGACGACGGCGGGAACGCGAGCCTGCAGCCGTTCGACCCGGCGGGGTACTTCAAGAACCTGCGGGAGGCCCTGGACGTCGTCGAGCGGTACACCGAACCGGGTCCGCTGCGCGACCGGCTGTTCCGGCGCTGGCTGCGGGTGGAGATGGTGGAGCGGCTGCGCGGCCGGCGCTTCCTGGACCTGCCCGAGGACTACCGCAGGGAGCTGTTCGAGGAGATCCACGCGGTGGTCGTCGAGCGGTTCGGGCCGGGGGTCGCGGCGCCGTTGCAGCCGACCCGGCGGGTGGTGGCCGCGCTGGCCGCCGAGGCGCGCTACGACGACGTCGTCGCGTTCGCGCAGTGGGAGACGGGCGTCGCGCTCGCCGTCGACCCGGAGGACGTGGAGTGGCGCAGCGGCGTGCTGCGGATCTCCTTCACCGCCGAGCTGACGCACGACGGCGGGCCGATGACGTTCCCGTCGGCCGGGGGCTCCCCGCGGTGGCCGCCGCACGATGTCGCCGAGGCGGTGCGCTGGCTCGGCGCGGATACCGTGGGCCGGTTCGACCGGGCGGTGCCCGATCTGCTGCTGCGCGAGCGGGCCAGCTCGGCGCAGTACTTCCAGCCGGCGGCGGTGGTCCGGGAGACGGTTCCGGCCGGCGACGGCAGCCGGGTGCGGCTGGTGCTGCGGGCGACGGCCACCGTCGATCCCGCCACCGCGGTCAGCGGCAGCCCGGCCGGCGAGGGTCTGTGGGACGTGTGGGTCCGGGGGGACCTGGGCGGCTGGACCAAGGAGCTGCGGCTGGGCCCGGCGCCCCGCCACGGCCACGGCCGTCCCGCGCCGCCCGCCGGGGTCGTCGGAGGCCGCGTGGTGCTCCCCTACTGGACCGACCGGCACGCGAGCCTCGCGCTGGACGTCGGTCACGCGAGCGGGCGGCTGGGCCTGGGCCGGGTCTCGGCCGGGGACGTCACCGTCGCGGAGGATCAGCTCCGGATCGTGCTGCCCCTGCATGTGCCCGAGGCCGGCGCCGCGCTGCTGCGGCTGACGGGGGCCCGGTCCGGCGGCTCCCACGAGGTCTCCGGGACGCTCTCGCCGGGCGGCCGGCTGACGGCCGTCCTGCCGCTGGACGAGCTGACCGGCGGGACCTGGCTGACGTCCGTGTGCCTCACCCCCGAGGCGCCCGCGGCCCGCTTCCACCCGCTGCCCTTCGCGCTGCACATCGTCGCGGACGGGGTCCTGGTGGTGCCGGCGCCCCAGCCCGGCGGCGCACGGCGCACGGCCCGCAAGGTGCGCCGGGCGCTGTACCGGGCGGTCGACCGGATCACGGCCCGACGGCGGTGACGGGGCGGTTCACGACCGGCCGGTTCACGACGGACCGGTTCACGACGGACCGGTTCCGCGCTCCAGCGGCAGTTCGCTCCACACCTGTTTGCCGCCGCTGACCGGCACCGTCCCCCAGGTGTCGGACATGGCCTCGACAAGGAGGATGCCGCGGCCGCCGGTGGCCTCCCAGCCGAGGGCGGTCGGCTTCACGGGGCTGCGGGGCGAGGCGTCCGTGACGGCGACGCGCAGCCGGTGGCCGAACAGGGTGAGGTCGAGGCGGACCGGTCCTTCGGTGTGCATGAGGGCGTTGGTGACCAGTTCGGAGACGACGAGCAGCGCCGCGTCCATCGCCGTGTCGGTGACGCCCCACTCGCGCAGGGTGCGGCGGGTGAAGCGGCGGGCCTGGCGGGACGCCTCGGGCACCCGCCACACCGTCCAGCCCTCGCGCAGGGGTTTGACGGCCATGCCGTCGTAGCGGATCAGGAGCAGGGCGACGTCGTCGCCGCGGTGGGCGTGGCCGAGGAGGGTGTCCGCGACGACGCCGAGGCGGGCGGGGTCGGCGGCGGACAGGGCGCGGGCGAGGCGGTCCAGGCCCGTGTCGATGTCCAGGTCGGCGGATTCCACGAGGCCGTCCGTGGTCAGCGCGATGACGGTGCCGGGCGCCAGCCGCAGCGGGGTCATCGGGAACTCGGCCCGGCTCAGGACGCCGAGCGGCGGGCCGCCGTCCGTCTCGGCGATGTCGGTCGAGCCGTCGGGGTGGCGCAGCACGGGCGGCGGATGACCGGCCCGTACGCACCAGGCGGTGCCCTCCTCCATGTCGAGGTCGACGAAGCAGCAGGTGACGAACAGGTCGGTCTCCAGTTCGAGCAGGAGCCGGTTGGCGTGGGAGACGACGACGTCCGGCGGGTGGCCCTCGGCGGCGTAGGCGCGCAGGGCCGTGCGCATCTGGCCCATGAGGGTGGCGGCGGCCGTGCTGTGCCCCTGGACGTCGCCGATGACGAGCCCCACATGGTGGTCGGGCAGCGGGATCACGTCGTACCAGTCGCCGCCCACGTCGAGGCCGGCGGTGGCCGGCAGATAGCGGGCGACCGCGACCGCGCCGGCGAGTCTGGGCAGCCGGCGCGGCAGCAGCTGGCGCTGGAGCATGCCGACGAGTTCGTGCTCGGCGTCGAAGGCGTGGGCCCGCATCAGGGCCTGTCCGGCGAGTCCGGCGGAGGCGGTGAGCAGGGCGCGTTCGTCGGGGCCGAACTCGTGCGGCTCGTCCCAGCCGATGAGACACGCGCCCGCCATACGGCCGCCCGCGGACAGCGGGAGCACCGCCAGGCCGCCGGGTCCGACCTCGGCCAGGGCCGGTTCCAGGGCGGTGCCGGCGGGCCAGATCCGGGCGCGGCCCTCGCGCAGGGCGGCGGCGAGGGTGGGCATGGCCCGCACGGGCGCGTCGGGCCACTCGGAGCGCCACTCCTGCTGCCACAGCTCGGGCCAGGACTCGGGTTCGGGCGGGTCGAGGACGGTGACCACGAGCCGCTCGTTCTCCAGTTCGGCGAGCGCGATCCGATCGGCCCCCAGCGGCCCCCGCAGCGAGGCCACGACGGCCTGGCTGACGTCGCGGACCGTGCCGGCGGTGGCGAGCGCGGCGGCCAGCCGCTGCACCCGGGCCACGTCGGTGACCTCGTCGCGCAGGGTGGAGGCGTCGGCGACGGTGCCGACGAGCCGGGCGGAGCGCCCGTCGCGGCCGGGCAGCAGCCGGCCGCGCAGCCTGAGCCACTTCGGCGGCCCGGTGGGCTGGAGCACCCGGAACTCCAGTTCGCGTTCGCCGATCGACATGTGGTCGGCCTCGACGACGGACATCAGCGAGGGCAGGTCCTCGGGCACGGCGAGCCCGAGCAGGGTCTCCACTCGGCCGTCGAACTCGGCCCGGCTCAGCGGGAACAGTTCCAGGATCTCGTCGCCGACCTCGATGCGGCCGGTGTCCATGGCCAGGCTGAAGGCGTTGGCGCGCAGTTCCTCGCCCTCCACGGGGGCGGCGGCCGGGGCGGGCAGGACCACGGCCTCGGCGACGAGTTCCAGACAGGCGCGGTCGTCGGCGTCGAATCCGCCGGGACGCTCGCCGACCGCGAGCAGACAGCCGCTCGCGCCGCCCTGGACGGGCAGCGCGGCGAGGTGGACGTCCCGCGCGGGCATCCGCCGCGACTCCGCGCAGTCGGCGAGCTCGGCCGGGCCCAGCCACACCGGCCGCCCGGTGCGATGGGCGTCGGCGGCGGGCGAACGGCCGTCGAGCGGATAGCTCTCGCGCAACCCGTACAGGGACCTGGGGACGCCCGCCGACTCCACGAGGCGAAGCAGTTCGCCGTCCTCGCCGGGCGCGTAGACGGCGACGAGGGCCGCGCCCGCGAAGACGAGCGCCTGTTCGAGGGTGCGCCGCACCCGTTCGGGCGAGGCGGGATCGGCGGTGATCGTCTTGAGGGCGATCTCGGCACGCCGAGGTCCCGCTCCGCGCTCCCCGGCACCCTCACTGACCACGTCCGCAATTACAGCGCCAAAGGGGCCTGTGCGCAGCCCCTGCGCAGGTTTCGCGAAGGTCGGCGGCGGGCGGCGCACGGCCGTTTCCGCGCGGGCGGGCCGCTCGCCGTGCGCACTGGGCCGCAAAGGGGCAGATTTGGAGCCCCGGGACCCGCGCTGCGCCGGGCGAGGAGGTGGTCGCCGTGCCGGAGGAGACGCCCGGCCGGACTCCGGCGACCGATTGGGCGGCCGTCGGCCGGCCACTGCTCTCCCTGGCGCTGACGTCGATGATGGACGACGTCGGCGCGCACTCCGGCGCCGTCTACCTGCGGCGGGGCGACGAGCCGGTGCTGGAGATGGCGGTGGTCGCGGGGCTGCCCCGGTCCTTCGCGGCGCCCTGGGAGCGGGTGGGGCTCAGCGCGCCGATCCCGGTCGCCGAGGCGGCGCGCGAACGGCGGCTGGTGTGGGTGGGCGGCGAGGAGGACATGGCCCGCCGCTATCCGCGGATCGCCGTCGTCCTGCCGTATCCGTTCGCGCTGGCCGCGCTGCCGGTGGCGACCGCGTCCCGGGTGTACGGGGCGGTCTTCGTCACCTGGCCGGGCTCGCACCCGACGGAGCTGTCCGACCGCGAGCGTCAGGAGCTGACGGCGGCCTGCGAACGGCTCGCGCTGCGGCTGGAGCGCGCGGCGGCACAGAACCAGTCGCTGCGCCCCGAGGCCGATGTGGTGGACGCGGGGCCGCTGAGCGGGGTCGCCGACACGCTCGGCACGCTGGAGGCGGCGCGGATGGTGGCCCGGCTGCCGTACGGGCTGTGCTCGCTGGATCTGAGCGGGCGGGTGGGCTTCGCCAACCCCGCCGCCGGCGAGCTGCTGGGCGTCCCGGTGAGCGGGCTGCTGGGCTCGCAGCTGTGGGCGACCGTGCCGTGGCTCAACGATCCCATGTACGAGGAGCGCTACCGGGCCGCGCTGATCAGCCAGAACGCCACCTCGTTCGTGGCGCTGCGCCCGCCGTCGCAGTGGCTGTCGTTCCGGATGTATCCGAGCACCACCGGGCTGAGCGTGCGGATCAGCCTGGCGCGGGCCGTGTCGGAGACGGGCCCGGCCGAGTCCAGGCCGGGGGACGCGCCGACCCGGCTGGTGTCGATGTCGCAGGCGCTGAGCCTGGCCGGGGCGCTCACCGAGACGGTGAGCGTGCAGGACGTGGTGGGGCTGGTCGCGGACGAGATCGCGCCGGCGGTGGGCAGTCAGGCCCTGGCGCTGCTCGGCGCGCGGGCCGGGCGGCTGCATGTGCTCGGCCACCACGGGTATCCCGACCCGCACACGGTGGAGCGGTTCGACGGGATGCCGCTGAGCGAGCCGAACCCGGGCGGGCACGCCGTCACCCGCGGCGTCCCGTCGTTCTTCGAGTCCTGGCAGCAGCTGAGGCAGCTCTATCCGGCCCGGCACGCTAGCCCGGACGGCTTCTCCGCCTGGGCCTTCCTGCCGCTGATCGCCTCCGGCCGGCCGGTCGGCGCCTGTGTGCTGGCCTACACCGAGCCGCACACGTTCTCCACGCACGAGCGGGCGGTGCTCACCAGCCTGGCCGGGCTGATCGCGCAGGCCCTGGACCGGGCCCAGCTGTACGACGTCAAGCACCGGCTGGCGCACGGGCTCCAGGCGGCGCTGCTGCCGCACTCGCTGCCGTCGCTGCCCGGCATCGAGGCGACCGCCCGCTATCTGCCGGCCACCCGGGGCATGGAGATCGGCGGGGACTTCTACGACCTCGTGCCCTCGCAGCCGCTGCCGGTGGCCGTGATCGGCGACGTACAGGGGCACAACGTGACCGCGGCCGGGCTGATGGGGCAGATCCGCACGGCGGTGCGCGCCTACACGACGGTGGGCCAGGAGCCCGCGGAGGTCATGCGCAGCACCAACCAACTGCTGATCGACCTCGGCTCGGAGCTGTTCGCCAGCTGTCTCTATCTGCAGCTCGACCCGGCCCGCGGGCGGGCGGTCATGGCCCGCGCGGGGCATCCGCCGCCGCTGCTGCGCCGGGCGGACGGCCGGGTGCGCGTCCTGGATCTGGCGGGCGGCCCGCTGCTGGGCATCGACAGCTCGGCGTCGTATCCGACGACGGAGGTCGAGCTCTCCCCCGGCTGCGTCCTCGCCCTCTACACGGACGGGCTCGTCGAGACGCCGGGGGTGGACATCGAGGACGCGATCGCCGAACTGGGGACGCGGCTCGGGGAGGCCGGGGACCATCCGCTGGAGGAACTGGCCGACGAACTGGTGGGGCACTACGCGACGGCGGAGGAGCGGATCGACGACGTCGCACTGCTGTTGCTGCGGGCGTCGCCGCCATAGCCGTGCGGCGCAGCGCACGACGGTCCGGCCCTCCCGCCGGAGGGCCGGACCGTTCGGCCGTGCGTGTGATCAGTCGCCGATCAGTGGGGTGATCGGCCGGTGATCAGTGGGGTGATCAGTGATCAGTGCTTCTGGTTGCCCTCGGCGCCCTCTTCGACGCCGGCCTGGTCCTCGTTGCCGACGCCCTGCTCCTCGGCGCCCGCGTCCTCGCCGCCGACGTCCTGACCGTTGTCGTGGCCGGCCGCGCCGGCTTCGTCGCCTGCGCCCGCTTCCTCACCGGCGCCGGCTTCCTCGCCCCCGCCCTCGATGGCCTCGCCCGTGTTGTCGTCGATGCCATCGGCGTTCTCGTCCACCGCGCCGGCGCCCGCGTCCTCGCCGCCGCCCTGGATGGCCTCGCCCGTGTTGTCGTCGATGCCATCGGCGTTCTCGTCCACGGCGCCGGCGCCCGCCTCTTCGCCGCCGACCTCGTCACCGGCGCCGAGTCCGCCGTCGCCGAGGGTCGCGCCGACCGCCTCCAGGGCGGTGGTCACCGGCTGGAAGAAGGTCTCGCCGCCGACGGTGCAGTCGCCGCTGCCGCCCGAGGTCAGACCGATCGCCTGGCCGTCCTGGGTGAACAGCGAGCCGCCGCTGTCGCCGGGCTCGGCGCAGACGTCCGTCTGAATCAAGCCGGTGACGGTGCCCTCGGGGTAGTTGACGGTGGCGTCGAGGGCCAGGACCTGACCGTCGTTGAGACCGGTGGTGCTGCCCATCCGGAAGACCTGGGTGCCGACGGTCGCCTCGGCGGCCTCGGTGATCTGGAGGGTCTGGTCGCCGAGGTTGACCTCGCTCGCGGCCACCGTCGCCGCGTCGTTGTACTTCACAAGCGCGAAGTCGCCGTCGCCGGGGAAGGTCGCCTGGTCGACGGTGCCGATGGGCTCGCCGTTCTCGGCGTCGGACCATTCCTCGGCCGCGACACCGCAGTGACCGGCCGTCAGGAAGGCCGGGGAACCGTCGCCCGCCGTCACGTTGAAGCCGAGGGAGCAGCGCGCTCCGCCGCCGAATATCGCGTCGCCGCCGGCCACCTTGGTGGAGAGTGTGCCGGCCGACTTCTGGATCGTCGCCATGCTCGAACCGAGGGTCTTGACGGTCGTCTCCAGCTGGTCCCACTTGGTGCCGGTGACCGTGGAGTCGGCGGTGACGAGGATCTTGTTCGTCTTGGGATCGACACCCCAGGCGGTGCCCGGAATGGTCGCTTCCTTCTTCAGCGTCGCCGCGGCCGCCTCGAGTTCGGCCGTGCTGTTGGAGACCTGGCGGATCTTGGCGCCGGCCTTCTTGGCCTGCACGATGACCTGGTTCTCGTCACCGTCGATGTTGATGTCGTCGCCCTCGACATTGATGACGTTGACGATCAGCTGCTGACCCTCGCTGTCGTAGTACGAACCGGCGAAGGCTTCACCGAGCAGCTCGGCGAGCTGCGAGGCCAGGTCCGAGGCGTCGCCTGCCTTCAGGGTCTTCACCGCGGTGGCGTCGTTGGAGCCGCCGTCCTGGGAGGCGTTGGCCTGGGGAAGCAGGATGGCCGCTGCTCCGAGCGCCGCGACTGCGCCTGCCGCGATGATGACCTTGCGCTTCGTGACTCGCTTGTGACTCAAAAAACTCGACCTCCTGGGGGACGGGGTCTGCTGCCGGTGTCCGGCAGCTCCGTACAGCGGCGCCTGGTTGGTCATGGGTACGCAGGGGGCGCGTGATGCGTTCAATCGCGTTTGCCAACTTCCTTTGCGAAACGCTGAATCGGCCATGACCCGCACCCGACCCGGCCGCCGGGCGGACAACCGCCCAAATGGCGATGACGGCTCCCTAAACCTCTCGCCTGCGAGGCTTCGAACTGACGAAGACGGTCCGGCCGCCGACTTCGTTCCGGCGCGCGGTGATCGATTCGGATGGCTGAAACTCGTCGGTGATCCCTCGCCGCTCGCCCGCTCGCCGCTCACTCAAGGCCCACCCACCGTCCGCTGGGCACACCCCCGAACCGGCACCTTCCGTAGCCGGTCGGCGACGGTCCGTTCAGATCGCGGTGTCGAATCCGTGTTTCAGAGAATCTGCACATCGAATGCCCAAGCGGGCCACCGGACGCAGGGGTTCTGCACAACTCGGCGGGGCCGGCCATGCCATTGGGGCGGGAGTGTCGGATTCGCCGCGAGAGCGCAGCGCGCTCATCCGAGCAATTCCCTCGCGAGGTGTGAAGAAGTCGCCGACAAGCCGTGGTCGGGCCTGCACGGTTCCACCCTCCTGTGACGCAAGTGCCCAGGTGGGACGGGGGTTTGATTGGAAGCCCCGGCGACGAACCTGCTTTGATCCATCGCACCGCAGGGCCGTCGGGGCCTCCCGGAAACGGGTGTCCGGCGCTCTCGGCCGCGGCCGTCGTCTGTCCCCAGAGGGGGCCGCTCCCCCCTGATGAGCTATCCATGTGAAGGGAAGTTCCACCATGAACTCCACCCCCCAGGTTGAGACCGTCGAGATCTCCGACGCCGAGCTGGACAACGTCTCCGGCGGTCTGTCCCTGAACGCCCTCGGCACCGTCACCGGCCTGGTGGACGGCATCGCCCCGGTCTCCGGCCTGGTCGACACGGTCGTCGGCACCGTCGAGGGCGCCACCGGCCTGAACACGGGCGCGGTCACCAACCTGGTCGCCGGTCTCTGATCGCACCCTTTTTGTGACCCCTTGAGTCCCGGAGCCGTCACCCGGCTCCGGGACTCATCGGTGCGCTGAACACTCCCGAGGGAAGTCCCGTGCAGTTCCGCCAACAGGCCCTCGCCAAGCTCCAGTCGCCGGAGGAGCTCGACCTGCCGGTGCGTTTCGCGCGCCCGCAGGGCTGGCTGGTGCTGTCCGTGACCGTGGTGGTCGTCGCGGCCGCGTCCGTGTGGGCGGTGACCGGTTCGGTCGCGTCCACGGTGAGCGCGCCCGCCGTCCTCACCCACGGCGAGGGCAGTTACATCCTCCAGAGCCCCGCCGCCGGCCAGGTCACGGCGGTCCTCGTGAAGGAGGGCGAGCGGCTGCCCGCCGACTCCCCCGTGCTGAAGGTGCGCACCGCCGACGGCGACGCCGTGGTGCGGACGGTCGCCGCGGGCCGGATCACCGCGCTCGCCGCCACGATCGGGCAGATCATCGCCACCGGCGCGAACGTCGCCG
Organism: Streptomyces sp. NPDC001858; assembly: GCF_053594615.1. NCBI lineage: Bacteria > Bacillati > Actinomycetota > Actinomycetes > Kitasatosporales > Streptomycetaceae > Streptomyces > Streptomyces sp. NPDC001858. The sequence continues at coordinate 184,360 of NZ_JBSFEV010000008.1, read as the reverse complement.
CCGTGGAGAAGGTCGCCGACGCCGACGACCCGCTGTACGCGACGGTGTACGTCCCCGCGGAGAACGCCGCGTCGATCCCCGAGGACGCGCCCGTCGATCTGACCGTGCAGACCGTGCCGTCCCAGGAGTACGGCGTGCTGCGCGGCCATGTGAAGTCCGTGGACCGTACGGCCCAGTCGGCGCAGCAGATCGCCTCGTTCCTCGGCGACAGCCAGCTGGGCGGGCAGTTCACGAAGGAGGGCCGCCCGGTGGCGGTCCTGGTCCGCCTGGACAAGTCGGCCGCGACGAAGAGCGGCTACCGGTGGTCCTCGGCGGACGGGCCGCCGTTCGCGCTCACCTCCATGACCATGGCGACCGGGTCGATCCGGCTGGCCGATCAGCGCCCCGTCGACTGGCTGCTCCCGTGACCGCCACCGAGCAGAGCCGCGGTCGCCGCAAGGCCGCGCCGCCCCGGCGCACGGTGCCCAAGAGCCGGGTGAAGACCGTCCGCACGCCCACCGTGCTCCAGATGGAGGCCGTGGAGTGCGGGGCCGCGTCCCTCGCCATGGTCCTCGGCCACTACGGACGGCACATCCCGCTGGAGGAGCTGCGCATCGCGTGCGGTGTCTCCCGCGACGGCTCGCGCGCCGGCAACCTGCTCAAGGCGGCCCGTGGTTACGGCCTGACGGCCAAGGGCATGCAGATGGACCTGGCGGCCCTCGCCCAGGTGAAGTCGCCCGCGATCCTGTTCTGGGAGTTCAACCACTACGTCGTCTACGAGGGCCTCGGCCGGCGCTTCGGCCGCCGGGGCGTGTACATCAACGACCCCGGCAAGGGCCGGCGGTTCGTGCCGATGGAGGACTTCGACAGCAGCTTCACCGGGGTCGTGCTGGTGCTGGAGCCGGGCGCGGACTTCGAGCGCGGCGGGCGCAAGCCGGGTGTGCTGGGCGCGATGCCGGCCCGGCTGCGCGGCACCGCGGGCACCATGCCGGCGGCCGTGCTGGCGAGCCTGCTGCTGGTCCTGGTGGGCGCGGCCGTGCCGGCGCTGAGCCGCACCTACATCGACATGTTCCTGATCGGCGGACAGACCTCGCTGCTGGACGTGCTGTTCGCGTCGATGGGCGCCTGTGTGGCGCTCACGGTCGCCCTGACCTGGCTCCAGCAGGCCAATCTGCACCACGGCCGGATCATCTCGTCGACCCTGTCCAGCGCCCGCTTCCTGCGGCATCTGCTGCGGCTGCCGGTGACCTTCTTCTCCCAGCGCAGCCCGGCCGACCTGGTCCAGCGGCTCCAGTCGAACGACGCGGTCGCCGAGACGCTCTCCCGCGACCTCGCCTCGGCGGGCGTGGACGCGGTGGTCGTCGTCCTGTACGCGGTCCTCCTCTACACCTACGACCCGCAGCTGACGTATGTCGGCATCGGCGTGGCCCTGCTCAACATCGTCGCCATGCGGATCGTCGTCCGGCTGCGTGCGACGCGTACGGCGAAGCTGCGCGCGGACAACGCGCGGCTCACCAACACGGCCTACACCGGGCTGCAGTTGATCGAGACGATGAAGGCGACCGGCGGCGAGGACGGCTACTTCCGCAAGTGGGCCGGGCAGCACGCCACCACGCTGGAGGAGCAGCAGCGGCTCGGGGTGCCGAGCGCCTGGCTGGGCGTGGTCGCGCCGACGCTCGCCACGCTGAACAGCGCGCTGATCCTGTGGATCGGCGGCATGCGGGCGATCGAGGGGCATATCTCGGTCGGCCTGCTGGTCGCCTTCCAGGCGCTGGTCACCCGCTTCACCGCGCCGCTGACCCGGCTCAACGGCGTCGCGGGCCGGATCCAGGACTTCGCGGCGGACGTGGCCCGGCTGAAGGACGTGGAGAACTTCCGCGCCGACCCGCTGTACGACCGGCCGGGCGGCGCCGACTCCACGCGCCGGCTGCAGGGTCACGTCGAGCTGGAGAACATCAGCTTCGGCTACAGCCCGCTGGACAAGCCTTTGCTGACCGGCTTCGACCTGAGCGTCGGACCGGGGCGGCAGGTCGCGCTGGTCGGCGGCTCCGGCAGCGGCAAGTCGACGGTGTCCCGGCTGATCTCGGGCCTGTACGCGCCCTGGGAGGGCGTGATCCGCATCGACGGTCAGCGGCTGGAGGACATCCCGCGCGGGGCGCTCGCCTCCTCGGTCTCCTTCGTCGACCAGGAGGTGTTCCTCTTCGAGGGCTCGGTCCGCGACAACGTGGCGCTGTGGGACCCGTCGATCCCGGACGACGCGGTCGTCGAGGCGCTGCGGGACGCGGCGCTCTACGACGTCGTCCTGCGGCGGCCCGGCGGCATCCACAGCAAGGTCGAGCAGGACGGCCGCAACTTCTCCGGCGGGCAGCGCCAACGCCTGGAGATCGCCCGGGCGTTGGTGCGCCGGCCCAGCATCCTGGTGCTGGACGAGGTGACCAGCGCGCTGGACGCGGAGACCGAGCAGACGGTGATGGACAATCTGCGCCGGCGCGGCTGCGCGTGCGTGGTGATCGCCCATCGGCTCAGCACGGTGCGCGACAGCGACGAGATCGTCGTGCTCCAGCACGGCACGGTCGTGGAGCGCGGACGGCACGAGGAACTGGTGGCGCGCGGCGGCTCGTACGCGGCCCTGGTCAGGGAGCGTTGAGATGACGGTCGTGGACGAAGGCGGCGTCGACGTCGTGCTCGGCGCGCTGGGCCCGATGGGCTCGCGGATCGACTGTGAGGGCCTCGGCCGCCTCGATCTGGAGGGTCCGCAGGTGCTGTGGCTGGTCGCGTCGGGCGCCTTGGACCTGTTCGCGGTGGACGCCGAACAGCAGGGCCACTGGCACCACTTGGGCCGTCTGGAGGCGGGCGCGCTGCTGCTCGGCCCGGTCAGCGGCCCGCAACACACGCTGGTGGCCCGCCCGTTGCGGGACTGCGTCGTGCACCGCATCGGTCTGCGCGAGCTGTACCAGCCCGCGCAGACCCAGACCTGGTCCTACGACGAGTACGGCAACCCCCAGTACGTGCCGCCGACTTCGAGCCCCCTGGAGTACGCGCTCGCCCTCGGCGTCGGCCGCGGGCTGTCCGTCCTCTTCCAGGCGCCGATGGCCACCGAGCGGACGGCTGAGGATGGGGGTGCCCCCGCGCGAGTTCGTTCGAGCGTGGGGGACGACGACGACGTGTTCTGGATGCAGGTGCCGCCGGGCAGCGTGCAGTACGGCTCGCTGTACGGGGCCGAGGCGGCCGCCGACCTGCTGATGGACCCCGCGGTGTGGCAGAGCATGGTCGACCAGCAGTACCGGCTGCTGACCACGCTGGACCGCTGGATCGAGCAGGTGGAGCGCACCCACGAGTCGCGCACGGCGGCCGGCATCAAGGCGGGCGAGGCGATCCGCGCCCAGGCCGACCGGACGCTGCTGGCGTCGATCGGCAAGAAGTCGGGGCAGCGCACCACGGCCGCCGATGCCGACGCCACCTTCGCCGCCTGCAAGCTCGTCGCCCGGGCCGCCGGGATCACCCTCGCCGAGCCCTCTCACATGGGCGCCGACAGCGACCGGCTGGACCCGGTCGAGCGGGTCGCGCTGGCCTCCCGGGTGCGCGCCCGGGCCGTACGACTGGACGGCCGCTGGTGGCGGGACGACGTGGGCCCGCTGGTCGGGCACCGGGCGCTGTCCGGGGCGCCGGTCGCGCTGCTGTGGCGGCGCGGCGGCTATGTCGCCGTGCACCCCGCGACCGGGCGGGAGACGCCGGTGGAGAAGGCCAACGCGGCGGAGTTCGAGCCGCGGGCCGTCATGTTCTACCGGCCGCTGCCGGAACGGCGGCTGAGCCCGCTCGGGCTGCTGCGGTTCAGCATGCGGGGCACCGGCGGCGACCTGACGAACCTGCTGCTCAGCGGGCTGGTGACGGTGGCGATCGGGGCGCTGGTGCCGATCGCCACCGGCAAGGTGCTCGGCGAGTATGTGCCGAGGGCCCAGCAGGGGCTGATCGTGCAGGTGTGTCTGGCGGTGATGGTGAGCAGCGTGGTCGCGGCGGCGTTCATGCTGCTGCAGAACCTGACCATCCTGCGTCTGGAGGGCCGGATCGAGGCGGCGCTCCAACCGGCCGTCTGGGACCGGCTGTTGCGGCTGCCCACCACGTTCTTCGCCGAGCGGTCGACGGGCGAACTGGCCAGCGCCGCGATGGGCATCAGCGCGATCCGGCGGCTGCTGGCGGGACTCGGTCCGTCGGTGGCGCAGTCCGTCACCGTCGGCGCCATGAACCTGGGGCTGCTGCTCTGGTACAGCGTGCCGATGGCGCTGGCGGCGATCGGCATGCTGGTCGTGATCGCCGCCGTGTTCCTGGGCCTCGGGCTGTGGCAGGTGCGCTGGCAGCGGCGGCTGGTGGTGCTCTCCAACAAGCTCAACAACCAGGCGTTCCAGACGCTTCGGGGGCTGCCGAAGCTGCGGGTGGCGGCGGCCGAGAACTACGCGTACGCGGCCTGGGCGGCGCAGTTCGCGCGCAGCCGCGAGCTCCAGCAGGGCCTGGGCCGGATCAAGAACCTCAACACGGTGCTGGGCGCGGTGTATCTGCCGCTGTGCTCGCTGCTGATGTTCATGCTGCTGGCGGGTCCGGCGCGGGGCGCGCTGTCGGCGGCCGACTTCCTCACCTTCAACACCTCGATGACGATGCTGCTCACCTCGGTGACCTCGCTGACCGGCGCGTTCGTCTCGGCCGTGGCCGCGCTGCCGCTGTTCGAGGAGATCCGGCCGGTGCTGGAGGCGACGCCCGAGGTCCGCGCGGGCAGCACCCGCCCCGGCCCGCTGACCGGCGCGCTGGAGGCCCGCCGCGTCTCCTTCCGCTACTCCGACGACGGTCCGCTCGTCCTCGACGACGTCTCCTTCGAGGTGCGGCCGGGCGAGTTCGTGGCGATCGTCGGCCCGAGCGGCTGCGGCAAGTCGACGCTGCTGCGGCTCCTCATCGGCTTCGACCGGCCGGTGTCCGGCAGTGTGCTGTACGACGGCCAGGACCTCGCGGCCCTCGACCAGTCGGCGGTGCGCCGCCAGTGCGGGGTGGTGCTCCAGCACGCCCAGCCGTTCACCGGCTCCCTGCTGGACGTCATCTGCGGCACCGAGGCCTACACGCCGGAGGAGGCGATGGCCGCCGCCGAGCTGGCGGGCCTCGCGGAGGACATCAAGCGCATGCCGATGGGGCTGCACACGATCGTCTCGGGCAGCGGGTCGGTCTCGGGCGGTCAGCGGCAGCGTCTGATGATCGCGCAGGCGCTGATCCGGCGGCCGCGCATCCTGTTCTTCGACGAGGCGACCAGCGCCCTCGACAACGACACGCAGCGCACGGTCATCGAGAGCACCCGCAAGCTCCACGCCACCCGGGTCGTCATCGCGCACCGGCTGTCGACGGTGCTGGACGCGGACCGGGTGGTGGTGATGGAGAACGGCAAGGTCGCTCAGCAGGGCCCGCCCGCACAGCTCCTCGCCGACACGAACGGCCGGCTGCACGAGTTGGTGCGGCGACAGCTGAGTTAGCGCTCCGCTGGACGTGCCGCGATGTGCCGTCGTTCGGCTGCGGCGCCGTCGTGGCTGGTCGCGCAGTTCCCCGCGCCCCTTAAGGGGCGCTGCCGACACGCTCAGGCCATGCGGGTGCCTGCCCACAGCCCAGGTACCCGGCCGGCCGCGCAGGTCAGCTGCTGGGTCGCCGTGACCCGCAGGGCCGCCGCGAAGCGGGCCGGGTCGCGCAGGAACTCCATGTGGATGCCGGGGAACTCCGCCCAGGGCGCCCCGATCCGTCGGGCGATCTCGATCGAGGGGCGGGCGTAGTAGGCGCCGCGGTCCTCCGCGCCGGCGGCCAGCAGGATGGGGAACGGGGCCGCCCGCAGGGCCTCCTCGTCGGGGCGGAAGGCGCCGAAGCCCGCCCATTCCGCGCCGAAGAGGTGATCCTGGTTGGCCAGGAAGCGCTGCCAGAGGTCGGCGGGCCAGCGGTAGGAGCCCTCGCCGCGGGTCGTCTCGGCGAACCGCCGCCCGGCCGCGGGCCCGCCGCCGACGGTGTACAGCGCGGCCAGTTCGATGAAGAAGCCGCGCTCGGGGTCGCCGTCCGGCAGGACGTTCACGGCGGGCGGTTCATGGGCGATCAGGCCCGCGACCGCCTCCGGGTGCGCCGCGGCCAGGGTGAGTCCGATGATCGCGCCCGCGCTGTTGCCGAAGACCAGGGCCCGGCCGCCGGCCAGGCCGTCGATCAGCGCCCGGGCGTCGGAGGCCTGCTGGGCGAGCCGCATCGGCCCGTCGCCCGCGCCGCCGCTGCGGGAGTTGCCCCGGCGGTCGTAGGTGATCACCGTGAAGGCGTCGGCGAGATCCTCGGCCACGGCCGTGTAGTAGCCGGCGTCTCCCCCGGCCCCGCTGATCATCAGCAGCGCCGGGCCGCTGCCGCGCACCTCGTGGTACAGGCCGGTGCCGTCGATGTCGAACACCGCGCTGCGCATGTCCGGGCTCCCCTCGCCGCCGCCCCGCTAACGAAACTTTGCCGTTTCGCTGCGCCTGGTCTAGCCTCTATGTGTACGAAACCGTTTCGTTTACGAGTTCTTTGCCTTCACGTCCCTGGAGTGGTTCCCATGTCTGCGAAGACCCTCACGGACGGCACCCGCACGGGTGCCGAACCGGGGCCGTCCGCGGCGTCCGCCAAGAAGTGGTGGATCCTCGCGGTCGTCGCCCTGGCCCAGCTGATGGTGGTGCTGGACGCCACGATCGTGAACATCGCCCTGCCCTCCGCCCAGGCCGACCTCGGCTTCTCCGACGGCAGCCGGCAGTGGATCGTCACCGCGTACGCCCTGGCGTTCGCCTCCCTGCTGTTGCTCGGCGGCCGGATAGCGGACCTCTTCGGCCGCAAGACGGCCTTCCTCGTCGGCGTCGTCGGCTTCGCCGCCGTCTCCGCGCTGGGCGGCGCGGCGACCAACTTCGAGATGCTGGTGACCGCCCGCGCGCTGCAGGGCGCCTTCGGCGCGCTCCTCGCGCCGGCCGCGCTCTCGCTGCTCAACACCACGTTCACCGACGCCAAGGAGCGCGCCAAGGCGTTCAGCGTCTACGGCGCCATCGCCGGCGCGGGCGGCGCCGTCGGCCTGCTGCTCGGCGGCATCCTGACCGACGCGCTCGACTGGCGCTGGACGCTGTACGTCAACGTGGCCATCGCCGTGGTCGCCTTCGCGGGCGGCTGGGTGCTGCTGTCCAACCACCGCGACGCCCAGAACTCCAAGCTGGACGTGCCCGGCACCGTCCTGGTCGCCGCGGGCCTGTTCGCCGTCGTGTACGGCTTCTCCAACGCGGAGACGCACGACTGGAGCTCGCCGCAGACCTGGGGCTTCCTGCTCGCGGGCGGGCTGCTGCTGGCGGCCTTCGCCTGGTGGCAGACGCGCGCCGCGCATCCGCTGCTGCCGCTGCGCATCCTGTTCGACCGCAACCGCGCGGCCTCGTTCTTCGCCGTGCTGATCTCCGGCGCGGGCATGTTCGGCGTCTTCCTCTTCCTCACCTACTACCTGCAGCTCAACCTCGGCTTCAGCCCGACGAAGACAGGCGTGGCGTTCCTGCCGATGGTCGCGGCGCTGATGGTGGCGGCGCAGCTCGGCACCACGGCCCTGGTGCCGAAGCTGGGCCCGAAGACGGTCATCCCGCTGGGCTTCGCGATCGCCGCGGTCGGCATGGGCTGGCTGACCGGGATCGGCGTCGGCTCCGACTACATGAGCGCGGTGCTGCCGCAGCTGATCGTCATCGGCCTCGGCCTCGGCCTGGTCATGCCGCCCGCCATGCAACTGGCCACCGGCGGGGTCGCCGCCGAGGACGCGGGCGTGGCCTCCGCCACGGTCAACGCCATGCAGCAGGTGGGCGGTTCGATCGGTACGGCCCTGCTGAACACCCTCGCCGCGAGCGCCGCGACCGACTACCTGGCCGGGAAGGACCGGACGAACAAGCTGGTCCAGGCGCAGGCCACCATCGAGAGCTACACGACCGCGTTCTGGTGGTCGGCCGGCTTCTTCGCCGCGGGCGCGGCCATCGCGTTCGCGCTCTTCCGCCGCGGGGTGCCGCAGGTGGACGCGGACGCGGCGCCGGTGGTCCATATGTGACGGGCCTTCGGGGAGAGCCGCATCAGGGAGAGGGGCCGCCGTCCGGGATGGACGGCGGCCCCTCTGTGCCGTGCCGGGGGCCGGCGGGCGGCCCCACACCGCCCGCCGGCCCCTTGGTGCGGGATCGCCGTGGTCCCGGGCCGGCGGCTCGCACTCCCCACGTCACGAGCCTGACTCGACCGTCCCCACAAGGACCGGCGATCCCGGCTCTCAGAACGCGAAGAGGCTGCTCGCGGCAGCGTTCCTCACGCACTCGTTGGCGAAGGCGCGCTCGAAGGAGACGCGCTTGCCCTGCCACACGCCGTCGACGGTGACGACCACCGGGTCGTACTGCTTGGTGCACACGCCGCCGCCCGGACCGGCGAGGGCGTCGAGGTCGCCGCCGGCGGTGCGCAGTTCGGCGCAGGCGAGGGCGGCGGCGGGGTGGGTGCCGGAGGGCCTCGGCGCGCAGTTCAGGGTCACGGCCCGGGCCGCGTCGACGGTGGCGGCGCTCTCTCCGTGGCCGACGGTCAGCACGAGTGCCGACGGGGCGTAGAGGGAGGTCGGCGCGGCGGCCGGGGCGGCGAGCGCGGACCCGGTGAGGGGTCCGCAGACGGTGGCGGCCGTGAGGCCCAGGGTCACTGCCCAGCGCGCGGTGTTCCGCATTGTGTGCATCCTTCCGCTCGATTCGGGGGTGTGTCGCTCCGGCCGGCGATGGGTGCCGGACGCGACGAGCGCGAGTCTGCCGAGTCCGCCGCCGAATCTCATATCGACCCCATGGATTTCAGTAACCTTGCGTATTGAATCAGTGGCGTGAAGTTACGTAATTCGAACGTTCCAACGCCGAAAGCAAGCGCTTCATGATCCCTTCGGTCGACTCGATGACCGGATTTCATAGCTCCGTTAATCGGCCTGAAACATTCCGCTCCCGAGCGCAGTAATGTTGATTACATGATTACGTCAGAGCAGAACGAGAAATTGAGAGGCTGGTTCGCAGGCCGGCTCCCCGACGACCTCTTCGACGAGCTGACCGAGGTGACGGTCGATCGCGAGGAGATCACCGTCGTCGGCCGCATCCCCGCGCCCCGGCTCGCCGAGGACGCCCCGGCCGCCGAACGCGAGGCCGCCGTCGCCGCCCGGATCCAGGAGTTCCGCGAGCGCACCCGCGAGGCCCGCATGGCCGTGGCCCGCGACGCGGAGCACCGGTTCCGGCGGAAGGTGTCCTGGGGCGTGGTGTGCGACGGGGAACGCGCCCTGTTCACCCATGTGGCCGCGCCGGTGATGACCCGGCTGCGGCAGCCCGAGCGCGAGGTGCTCGACACCCTGATCGCCGCGGGCGTGGCCCGCAGCCGCAGCGACGCGCTCGCCTGGTGCGTGCGGCTGGTCCAGCGCCACACCGACGACTGGCTCACCGAGCTGCGCGACTCCCTCGAACACGTCCAGCGGGTACGCGCCCAGGGACCGGACGCCGACAGGGACACGGGCAAGGACACGGACACGGACACGGTGTCGGAGGAGGTGGTCGATTCCTCCACTCGTGACACCGAGGAAGGATGATTCGTCCTCTGGCCGGGGTCTGTTCCAGCGCCGTACCTTCGGCAGACCCCGATCAGGACGCCATTCCCCCGCGTCGCCCACCCCCGCGACGAGACGGCCGTCCCCCCGTACCGCGCCACCCCGCGCTCCGCCGTCGACCGCCCCGTTGCTGGAGCCCCTGTGACCCCGCCGTCCCCCGAACACGCCCCGTCCACGCCGCCGCCCTCCCTGACCGAGGTCGAGTCCCACGGGGTGGACCGCATCCCCGACGCCGAGCGCACCGCGACCCCGCTCGACCTGTTCCGGCTCGCCTTCGGCGGCGCGAACACCTTCTCCACCTGCGTCCTCGGGTCGTTCCCGATCCTCTTCGGCCTCTCCTTCTGGCAGGGGCTCGCCGCCACCCTCCTCGGGGTCGTCGTCGGCGCGCTGATCCTGTGCCCGATGGCGGTGTTCGGCCCGGTCAACGGCACCAACAACGCGGTCTCGTCCTCCGCGCACCTCGGTGTGCACGGCCGGGTGGTCGGCTCGTTCCTCTCCCTGCTGACCGCGATCGCCTTCTTCTCCATCTCGGTGTGGAGCTCCGGCGACGCCCTGGTCGGCGGCGCCCACCGGCTCTTCGGCCTCTCCCGCAGCGATCTGACCTACGCCGTCGCCTACGCCCTGTTCGCCGGGCTGGTCCTCGCGGTGTGCGTGTACGGCTTCCGGTTCATGCTGTTCGTCAACAAGGTCGCCGTGGCCTCGGCGACCCTGCTGTTCCTGCTCGGCGCGATCGCCTTCGCCGGCGACTTCGACCCGTCGTACGCGGGTGTCTTCACGGACTCGGCGGACGCGGCGACCGACGCGCTGTTCTGGCCGTCGTTCTTCGGCGCGGCCCTGATCGTGCTGTCCAACCCGGTGTCGTTCGGGGCGTTCCTCGGCGACTGGTCGCGCTACATCCCCGCCACGACCCCGCGCCGCCGGGTGATCGGGGCCGCGTTCCTGTCCCAGATCGCGACCCTGCTGCCGTTCCTCTTCGGTCTGGCGACCGCCAGCATCATCGCGACGAAGGTCCCCGAGTACGTCGATCCGGCCGCCCCCGACTTCGTGGGCGGGCTGCTGGCGATCTCGCCGACGTGGTTCTTCCTGCCGGTGTGCCTGCTCGCCCTGATCGGCGGCATGTCCACCGGCACGACCTCCCTCTACGGCACCGGCCTGGACTTCTCCTCGGTGTTCCCGCGGCTGTCGCGGGTGCAGGCCACGGTGCTGGTCGGCGTGCTGTCCACCGGCTTCATCTTCGTCGGCCGGTTCGGCCTGGACCTCGTCCAGTCCATCTCGACGTTCGCCACGATGATCATCACCTGCACCACGCCGTGGATGGTCGTCATGATGCTCGGCTACTACACCCGCCGCGGCTGGTACGACCCGGAGGCGCTGCAGGTCTTCAACCGGCGGCAGCGCGGCGGCCGTTACTGGTTCGCGCACGGCTGGAACTGGCGGGGCATGACCGCGTGGTGGGTGTCGGCCGTCCTCGGGGTGCTGTTCACGAACATCCCGGGCCAGTTCGTCGGCCCGCTCGGCGATCTGGCGAACGGCATCGACATCGGCCTGCCGCTGTCCCTCGCCGTCTCCGCCGTGCTCTATCTGACGCTGCTGCGGATCTTCCCCGAACCCCGGGCGGTGTACGGCCCGCAGGGCCCCCGGCTGGCCCGGACCGCGGACGTGCCGGTGCCGCCGATCACCGGGCCGGGCGCACCGGCCGACGACCGCGCGACCGGCCTGTCACACCGCTGAACCGCTGAACTCCCCCGCGCCGGCCCGCCGGTATGGTCGCCCTGCGACGCACGCTCGACCATGGGACTACGAGAGGCGGGACGGACGGGATGGCCAAGCACTGGGGAGACTTCCAGTACGAGATCTACCTCGACGGGACGACGGGCGCGGTGCCCCGGCTGCCCACCGACCTCACCCGGCTGGAGGAACTCACCGAGCAGCGCCTCGGGCCGGGTCCGGTCGGCTACGTGGCGGGCAGCGCGGGCGACGGCAGCACCGCGCGGGCGAACCGGGCGGCCCTGGAACGCCGCCGGATCGTGCCGCGCATGCTGCGGGACGTGCACGAGCGGGATCTGTCCGTCGAGGTGCTGGGCCGGGCCCTGCCCGCCCCGCTGGCCCTCGCGCCGGTCGGCGTGCTGTCGATCATGCACCCGGAGGCGGAGTCCGCGGCGGCCCGGGCCGCGGCCGCCCAGGGGGTGCCGTACATCCTGTCGTCGGCGTCCAGCACACCGATCGAGCAGGTCGCCGAGGCGATGGGCGACGCCGAGCGCTGGTTCCAGCTGTACTGGTCGAAAGACCGGGAGGTGACGTCGAGTCTCCTGGGCCGGGCGAGGGCGAGCGGGTACACGGTGCTCGTCGTCACCCTGGACACCCCGCTGCTGGCGTGGCGGCCGCGCGATCTGGACCAGGCCTACCTGCCGTTCCTGCACGGGGTGGGCACCGCCAACTACTTCACCGACCCCGCCTTTCTGGCGGGCCTGGCCAAGCCGGTGCACGAGGACCCGAACGCGGCCGTCCTGCACTTCGTCGGCCTGTTCGCGGACCCCGCCAAGACCTGGCCGGACCTGGCGTTCCTGCGGGAGCACTGGGACGGGCCCATCGTCCTCAAGGGCGTGCTGCACCCCGACGACGCCCGACTGGCCGCCGACGCCGGGATGGACGGGGTGGTGGTCTCCAACCACGGCGGCCGACAGGTGGCCGGTGCGGTCGCGGCCGCCGACGCGCTGCCCCGGGTCGCGGCGGCGGTGGGCGACCGGCTGACCGTCCTGTTCGACAGCGGGATCCGCACCGGCGACGACGTCTTCAAGGCACTGGCCCTGGGCGCGCGGGCGGTGCTGCTGGGCCGGCCCTACGTCTACGGACTCGGCCTGGACGGCCGGCCCGGCGTCGAGCATGTGATCCGCTGTCTGCTCGCCGAGTTCGACCTCACCCTGGCCCTCTCCGGCCACGCCGGTCCGTCGACCGTCGGCCCGGCCGACCTGGAGGAGGAGCCGCGGTGAGATCCGGCCGACGCCGCACGGGCGCGGTCAGGCCGTCCCCTCCGCCAGGTCGATCGGCTGGGCCGACGGTGGTGCGTCCGTGCCGGTGACCGCGAGGGAGCCGGGCGTGGCGTTGGGGATGTCGGTCAGCCAGCGCTGGCCCGTGGAGTGGTCGCGGACCTTGACGACGACGTCGGAGCCCGCGACCTCGCCTGCGGTCGCCAGGGCGAGCGCGTCGTCCCAGCGGGGCAGCAACTCGCCCTGGACGGTGAGGTCGTAGCGGACGTCGTCGCCGCGGGCGTCGGTGGCGTCCGCGCACGCGCCGAGCATGACGACGCCGGCGTCGACGTGGGAGTCCACGCACAGGTCGGACTGGGCCGCGCTGCGCAGTTGTCCGTCGTCGCTGTACGACCACAGCTGCGTCTCGTCGGAGGAGCAGGCGGCCAGTTCGACGGCGGCGCCCGCCCGTGCCGTGCCGCTGATGTCGAGGCACAGGTCGGCGGCGGCGTTGCGCAGTCGCGTCCGCTGCGGTGCGGTGGGCAGTTGGGCGGTGTCGGGGGACGTCGGCCCGGCGGCCGGCGAGTCGGCGCCGGGGACGCTGCCGCTGGTGGAGGCGGCCGGGTCGGCGCCGCCGTCGTCCGACCACATGCCGGCCGCGAGCAGGGTCGTCAGCAGGCCGGCCGAGGCCAGGCCGACGCCGGTGAACAGCGTGCGCGGCGAACGCGGCGCACGCGCCTCCCCGGAGGCCCGGCGGCGGGGCGAGGGAATGCGCGCGAGCAGGGTGCCGCCGCGCTTTCCGCGCCTTCCGCGCGTGCCGCCACCGCCGCCGCCGTGCCGGGCGGAGCCCTTGAGCCGTACGGTCTGCTGCTTGGTGCGGCCCGGGCGGGTGTCGTAGTAGCGGCGGGCGCCCCAGCCGAGCACCGCCTCGGCGAGCAGCAGACCGAGGTCGCTCTCGAAGTGGCCGAGCTGTTCGGCGGCGGAACGGCAGTAGCGGCAGTCGTCCAGGTGCTTGCGGACATCCGGCAGGAGATCGCCGCCGCGCCGGATGGGCACGTCGAGGAGCCGGTTGTAGAAGCGGCAGTCCTTGCTCGGCGCGAGTTCCGCGTGCGCGCGGACGACGCCCTCGCGGAGCTTGTCCCGGGTCTGTTCGAGGGCGGCGGTCACGGTGTCGGTGTCCATGCCGAGCAGCCCGGCGGCGACGGTGATCTGCTCGCCCTCGACCTCCACGTGCCACAGGACGCAGCGGGCGACCGCGGGCAGGCTCTGGAACGAGCGTTCCGCGAGCACCCGGTTCTCCGGCGTCATGGACTTCGCGGCCCGCATCCCCCGGGCGCCGGCCGGCTTGCGCAGCACCGGCAGCACGCCGGACAGCCCCTCGTCGGCGGACCACAGCCCGGCCATGTCCCGCACGGTCACCAGCAGGCGCGGGCGCAGCGCGGTGCCGGGCTCGCCCAGTTTGAGCCGGTCGAGGACCTGGTGGAAGGCGCCCGCGGTGAGCATGGACGCCGTGTTCCCGGAGGAGGCGAGGCAGATGGCCGCGTACTCGTGCACCGGCCGCCAGTGCCGGGCGATCAGCAGGGCGGTGGACTGGGCGACCTCGCTGTCCGCGCCGCCGCGTATTCCGGCGGCGAGGGACTCGTCGGACTCTCCGGGGCCCGCGCCCGGCGGCGGATACGGCGGCAGAGGAGGTTGAGCGGTGGGCACTGAGAGAGTTCCTTTGATACGTACCTGTTCGGTGCGGCAGGGAGCGCGAGTTCGCCTCCGCCGACGAACGCAGGGACCCGGCACTCGACCCCCCGCACGGGTGCTTCACCTTTACACAACTAAGTCGTGCACAACAAGGCGGCGGCTGAAGCTGCGCTTTGTTGAGGAAAAGTCGATAGCCGGATCCAACTCCCACCGGTCGGCGCGCCTTTCGGCGGCGCCGGGAATGCGGCGCGGCGTCCCGGCCGGAAATCCGCCCTTGCGCCCCGTGTGAAACACGCGCACACAACGGACCGCCTCGCACGGTCCCGGCACACCGGCCCACGTAGTTGGCTGGAACCGGCCACTTCCTCGGAGGCCCCGCGCAGGACGGCGGCTCTCCTGCGCGAAACGGCCGCCGGCCCTGCTCCTCCCGCCCGGGGCCGGCGGCCCGAGGAGGCCTATATCTGCCAGGACCTCAACCGGTCGGCGGCCCCGTAGACGTCGGTCTTGCCGTCGATCAGGTCCCGGGCGAGGTCGACGAGCGCGCCGTAGGGCGGATCGATGCCGACGCCGCTGGTGAACATGTAGGCCACCGCCGTCGCGCAGGCGAACCGGGCGTTGGCCGAGGGCAGCGGCTTGAGCAGGGTGAGCGTGTGCAGCAGCGCGGCGGCCCGCCAGGCCGGATCCGAGTCCACGCCGAGCTTCGGCGGATCGACCCGGTGCCGGGCGACGGCGGCGACCAGCGCCGAGAAGTCGTTGATGGTGGGCTGCTCGGGCAGGACCTCTTCATGGCGCTGGAGCAGCCAGGGCACGTCGATGTGGATGACGGCTGTCATCGGTCAGGCGACCCGCCCCTCGCCCTGGGCGGAACGTTCGTCGTCGGGGAAGGCGGCGGCGAATTCGTCGGCGTGGGACGCGAAGAACCTGCGGAACGCCTCCGCGCCCTCCTGCAGCGCCCGGTGCCGCGCGATGTCGGCCGCGGCCGCCTCGCGCACGAGTGCCTTCATCGAGGTACCGCGTTCCTTGGCGATCTGCCGCAGATCCTCCAGCTCGCGATCGCTGAACTCCACATTGAGGGCTGGCATGTCCTTCACGGTACCGCGCGGGTACTTACTCGTAAATATCCCCAGGTCATGGTGATGACCGCGCGGTACCGGAAGTGCTCGACCCGGCACACTCCCGATCGGGCCGGCCGGTCCTGCTATCCCTGGTCCGCCACGAAGGACGCCATCCGGGCCAGCGCCGCGTTCCAGTTGATCGCGGTCTCGTTCGTCGACCAGGACTGGATGTCGTCGATGTAGCAGAACTGGCCCACGCAACCCTGCAGCTTGCTCTGCGCATAGGGGTCCTGGATGCTCGAGTTCGCCCCGCCCGCGAGGGTCCCGGTCGGCGGGTTCGGCAGGGCCGGGTCGAGCTGGTGCGCGTACCAGCGGCTGTGCTGGCGGTGGGAGTCGACGTCGCCGTAGCCGGTCACGTACGAGATGTTCAGCGCGTTGCGGCCGAGGACGTAGTCCATGCTCTGGACGGCCGCGTCCCGGTACTTCGCGGCGCCGGTGAGGTCGTAGGCGGTGGCGATGACCACGGCGTTGTTGAGGACCTGATGGCTGGAGCCCCAGTCGTAGCGGTTGCCGACGGGCGCGTAGGGCATCCCGTACGGCTGTGCGGCCAGCGTGGCGAGGTAGGCGTCGGCGCCCCGCACCACCGACCGGCGCACCTTGTCCCGGCCGGGCAGCTTGTTCGGGACGGTGGCGAGGTCGAGCCGGCCGGCGGCGGCCGTACGGGACCAGTCGAAGCCGTTGGGGACGAAGATGTCGGCGGTGTGCGCCGGGGAGTTCAGCACGTGGTCGGCGAACCGCTGCTCCCCGGTGGTGAGATACAGCTCGGCGGCCGCCCAGTAGAACTCGTCGGTCGTGTCGTCGTCGTTGTAGGCGCCGCCGCCGTTGCCGTCGGCCGGGTCGGCGTGGACGGCCGGGTGGGCGAGGGCCGCCGTCCAGGCCTTGCGCGCCGTCGCCAGCGCCTGCGCCGCGAACGCCTTGTCGTAGGGCCGGTAGAGGCGGGCCGCCTGGGCTGCCGTCGCGGCCAGGTTGAGGGTCGCGGCCGTGGTCGGCGGGTGCAGTTCGCGCTTTTGCGGATCGGCGCTCGGCAGCAGCGGCAGGCCGGTCCACTGCTCGTCGTGGATCTTGTGATGGGCCATGCCGGCGAGCGGCTGCCCGTCCGGCACCTGCATCTTCAGCAGGAAGTCCAGCTCCCAGCGGGCCTCGTCGAGGATGTCGGGCACCCGGTTGCCGCTCTCGGGGAGGGCGAGCGTGCCGTCGCCGAGCTTCGCGGGGCGACCGGTGCGGGCGACCAGGGAGCGTTCGTAGGTGCTCAGCAGCTCCCAGGCGGCGATGCCGCCGTTGACGACGTACTTGCCGTGGTCGCCGGCGTCGTACCAGCCGCCGGTGACGTCCAGGGTGTAGTCGCACACCCCGGGTTGGCAGGGGACGGCCCGGTCGCCCTGGTTGGGGGCCACGCCCACATGGCCGGCCGGCCTGCCGTAGCCGGGGCGCAGGTCGTCGCGGATCTCGATGCCGCTGCGCTGCGTGTAGTAGTACTTCACCGCGTCCAGCCGCAGTCGCTGATAGCCGGCCGTGCCGATGTCGAAGGGGTGGCTGGTCTCGCCGTCGGCGACCAGCGTGAAGCCGGCGCCCTGCTTGCGGTGGGCGCCGAAGTCGATGGAGTGGACGTGCTGTCCGGAGGACACGTCGAGGCCGCGCGGCACGCTCCAGCCGTGCGCGACCGTCGCCCCCGCGGCGTTCTTCAGCTGCCAGGGCAGCCGCTCGGCGGCGTCCGTGACGAGCGTGGCGTTCTTCGGCCCGGCGGGCAGATAGCCGACCTGATTGACCCGCACCCGCGGCCCGGTGTCGGGCTCGTAGGCCTCCGGCGGCACCCCGCCCAGCAGCGACACGTCGTCCAGGCAGAACCGCCAGGGATCCGCGCTCCCGCCGACCTGGAAGGCGACCTGCCCCTGTGCGCTGTCGACCGGCGAAGTGAAGGTGTACGCGTACGAGTCGCCCGCCGCGTCCAGCACCGGGGTCGCCTCGTACCAGGTGTCGTACGGGGCGGCCCCGAGGCCCACGATCGCCCGCACCACATGCCCCTCCGGCACTCCGGAGGCGCTGAAGGAGAAGCGGTACGACGACCCCTTCACCAGGGTGATCGCGTCCTGGCCGACAGCGGAGTCCCAGCGGTTGACGGTGCCGCCGGGCACCTCCGCGCAGAGCCGGCCGTCGGTGAGAGCGGCGGTGACGTTGCTGGTCCACCACGGATCGGCGGTCGTGTCGAAGCCGCCGTTCCGGACCTGTTCGACCTCGTCGGCGCCGGCCTGCTGCACGGGCAGCGCGGTGAGCGCCGCGCCCAGCAGGGCCGCGAGGGACAGCAGGGCGGTGCTGCGTCGTGTCACGTCCGGGCTCCTCGGTCCAGTGGGAGCGCTCCCAGAGAAGGGTCGCAGGACATGTTTGTTGCACTCGTGACACCCCGTCAACAGGTGGGACGAGGAGAACCTCGGCGAGTACGGCACTCCGGCCAAGCGGTTCGGGCGAAGTCGGCCGCGGTGCAGCGGCGCCCCGAAGGGGCGCGGGGCGCTGACATATGCGGCTCCGCCGCGCGGGCGCGACCAGGCACGACGGCGCCGCGGCGGGGCGAGGGCGCCGGCCGTCGCGCGGCGCGACCGTGCGACGGCCGGAGGCGGTCGCGACGGCCTCGACGGCCCGCGCCGCCGGGGTGCCGGGGAGCGCTTCGGTGGCCGGTGCGACCGCCCCGGCCGTCGGGCAAGGCGGGCGGTCGCGCACACGTTCCACGCACTAGGCTGGAGCCCGAGTTATGCACTTGTTCACTGTGCGTAAGGGCGATGGAGTGGCGACGATGAGCCCGGTGGATCCGTTCGACGATGCCTCGACCGCGCGGGCCGTCATCGACGAGCGGGGGATCGTGGTCCGGTGGGGCGCCGGCGCCCGTCGGCTGCTGGGGTACGAGGCGGCCGAGGCGGTGGGCCGACCCGCCGCCGACTTCCTGGCCGACACCGACGCCGACACGAACACCGGTGCCGGTACCGGTACGAGCGCGCTCGCCGCGCCGGCCGGCCCCCGGTGGAGCGGCACCCTGACGCTGCGGCACCGCGACGGCCGTGCCGTGACCGTCTGGCTGCTCGCGCTGCGCCGGCCGACGCACGACTGGCAGGCCGTCGTCCCACCGGCCGCCGCGGACCTCGACCCGCCGGACGACGCGCTGACCTCGGCGGCGATGAGACAGTCCCCCTGCCCGATGCTGGTCTGCGACCAGGATCTGCGGCTGCGCTGGATCAACGAGCGGATGACCGAGCTCATCGACCTGCCCGCCCACCCGGTCGACGGCCTGAGGATCACCGACATCGGCGTCCGCCGCGAGAACACGGACCTCGAGGAGCAGCTGAGGGACGTGCTCACGACGGGCCGGCCCCGGGACATCGAGAACTACCTCCGCCCGAGCGGCCTGCAGAACGCCTCCGCCCATCTGACCCGGCTCGCCCCGCTCACCGACGCCGCCGGCCACATCCAGGGCGTCTGTCTGACCGGCCATGACTTCACCGAGCACTACCTGGCCCGGGAACGGCTCCGGCTGGTCAACGAGGCGAGCCTGAGCATCGGCACCACCCTCGACGTCACCCGCACGGCTCAGGAGCTGGCGCAGGTCTGCGTCCCCGCGCTGGCCGATTTCGTCAGCATCGACCTGCTCGACCCGCAGGACGGCGTGGAACCCCCGGCCCGGTTCGCACCGCCGCTGCGGCTGCGGCGCACCGCGCACCACTCGGTCAACCCCGGCACCCCGGAGGCCGTCGCCCAGCCGGGCCAGGCGCAGGAATACCCGACGGGATCGCCGCAGGCCGACTCGCTGGTCGCGGGGCGCACCATCGTCCGCACGGTGGCCGGCGGCGAGCTGGACGCCTGGCTGACCTGGGACACCGCGCGCGCCGCTCGGGTGCGGGAGCTCGGCATCCACTCCACGATGTCCGTGCCCATCCAGGCGCGCGGCGTGACCCTCGGCGTCGCCGTCCTCACCCGGTTTCGCCGGCCCGATCCGTTCACCCCGGACGATGTGCTGCTGGCCGAGGAGGTCACGGCGCGGGCCGCCGTCTGCGTCGACAACGCCCGCCGGTACTCCCGCGAGCGCGAGACGGCCCTCGCCCTGCAGCGCAGCCTGCTCCCGCGCACGCTCCCCCGCACGGCCGCCGTCGACGCCGCCTCCCGCTATCTGCCGGCCGCCCGCGCCGGGGTCGGCGGCGACTGGTTCGACGTGATCCCGCTGTCCGGGATGCGGGTCGCGATGGTCGTCGGGGACGTCGTCGGGCACGGCATCCAGGCCTCGGCCACCATGGGCCGGCTGCGCACGGCCGTGCGCACCCTCGCCGACATCGACCTCGCCCCCGACGAGCTGCTGACGCACCTGGACGATCTGGTCCTCAGGCTGTCCGAGGAGGCCGGCGTGGAGGGCAGCCCCGGCGAGATGGGCGCGACCTGTCTGTACGCGGTGTACGACCCCGTGTCGCGGCGCTGTGTCATGGCGCGGGCGGGGCATCCCCCGCCGCTGCTGCTCCGGGCGGGCGGCACGCCCCGGCTGGTCCAGCTGCCCGCCGGTCCTCCGCTGGGCCTGGGCGGACTGCCGTTCGAATCGGCCGAGCTGGAGCTCGCCGAGGGCAGCGTCCTCGCCTTCTACACCGACGGGCTGATCGAGTCCCGGGAGCGGGACGTGGACGCCGGTCAGCTGCTGCTGGCGGAGGCGCTGGCGGCGCGGTCGGACTCGCTGGACGAGACCTGCGACCGGATCCTGCACGCCCTGCTCCCGCCCGGCGGCGCCGGCGACGACGTCGCGCTGCTGCTCGCGCGCACCCGGGGCCTGCCGGCCTCGCAGGTCGCGACCTGGGACGTCCCGGCGGACCCCGCGCTGGTCGCGCCGATCCGCAAGCAGGTCGTCGAGCAGCTGTCGGCCTGGGAGCTGAGCGACGCGTCGTTCACCACCGAGCTGGTGGTGAGCGAGCTGGTCACCAACGCCATCCGGTACGGTTCCCGCCCCATCCGGCTGCGGCTGATCCACGACGCGGCGACGCTGATCTGCGAGGTGTCCGACGACAGCCACACCGCCCCGCATCTGCGCCGGGCGAAGACCTGGGACGAGGGGGGTCGCGGGCTGCTGCTGGTGGCCCAGCTCACCCAGCGCTGGGGCAGCAGGCACACCCCCGAGGGCAAGACGATCTGGGCGGAGCTGTCCCTGTTCGACGAGGAGTGAGGCGGGCCCTCCAGGCCGTTTCCGGGGCTCTTACCCTCCCGTGTTCTGATGGAGGAGCACCCGGACCTCATCGATGGGCGGGCACCACCAGACCCCGTCCCGGAGTATCGCCCTGAACACCTCGCTCGCCGCATCGCTGTCCGTCGTCCTGCTCGTCGCCGCCCTCGGGTGGGCGGTGCTGCGGCCCGCCGGGCGGTCGGAGGCCCTGGTCGCCGTCCCCGCCGCGGCCGTGGCGATCGTCCTCGGGGCGGTGTCGCCCGGGCACGCGCTGGCCGAGGCGGAGCGGCTCGGGCCGGTCGTCGGCTTCCTGGCGGCGGTGCTGGTGCTGGCGCACCTGTGCGACGTCGAGGGGCTGTTCACGGCGTGCGGGGCGTGGATGGCCCGGCGGGCCGCGGGCCGCCCGCGGCGGCTGCTGGTCGCGGTGTTCGTGCTGGCCTCGGTGATCACGGCCGTGCTCAGTCTGGACGCGACGGTGGTGCTGCTGACGCCGGTGGTGTTCGCCACCGCGGCCCGGATGGGCGTGGGGTCGAAGCCGCACGTCTACGCGTGCGCGCATCTGTCGAACACGGCCTCGCTGCTGCTGCCCGTGTCCAACCTCACCAACCTGCTGGCGTTCACCGCGAGCGGGCTGAGCTTCACTCGGTTCGCCGCTCTGATGGCGCTGCCGTGGGTGGTCGCGATCGGCGCGGAGTACCTGGTCTTCCGGCGCTTCTTCGCCGCCGGGCTGCCCGCCGTCGAGCCGGTCGTGGACGACGGCCCGGCGCCCGAGCTGCCGCTGTTCGCGCTGGTCACCGTGGGCTGCACGCTCGCCGGGTTCGTGGTGGCGTCGGCCGTCGGGATCGAACCGGCGTGGGTCGCGTTCGCGGGCGCGCTGGTCATGGCCGGGCGGGCGCTGGTGCGGCGACGGGTGACTCCGGTCGCCGTCGTGCGGGCCGCCGCGCCGGGCTTCCTGGCGTTCGTGCTGGCGCTGGGGATCGTGGTGCGCGCGGTGGTCGACAACGGGCTCGCCGGCGCGCTGCGGCACGTCCTGCCCGACGGTTCGGGCCTGCTGACGCTGCTGGGCGTCGCCGCGCTGGCCGCCGTCCTGGCGAACCTGATCAACAACCTGCCCGCGGTGCTGGTCCTGGTGCCGCTCGCCGCCCCGGCCGGGGCCGGGGCGGTGCTCGCGGTGCTGCTCGGGGTGAACATCGGCCCGAACCTGACGTACGCCGGATCGCTGGCGACGCTGCTGTGGCGGCGGGTGGTGCAGGAGCGCGGAGAGCGGGTCGAGGTCGGGGAGTTCACCCGCCTCGGCCTGCTCAGCGTGCCCGCCGCGCTGGTCCCGGCCGTCGTGGCGCTGTGGGCCTCGCTCCAGGTGGTCGGCGGCTGACCGCTCGGGTCAGCGCCGGCCGTCGTCGGAGCCGTAGCCGGAGCCGTAGCCGTAGCCCCCGGAGCCGTTGCCCCAGCCGGAGTCGGAGCCGTACCCCCAGCCGCCGGAGGAGCCCCACTGGCCGTCCGACGAGCAGGAGTACCAGGAGTAGGTGCAGGACGTGTCGTCCGAGTCCGAGGACGAGCTCGACGGCGCCTTGGTCGTCGAGGTGGTGGACGGCGTCGGCGTCGTGGGCGCGGCCGCCTTCGGCGTGACGCTCGACTTCGGGGTGACGGTGGGGGTGGCGTCGATTCCCCAGTTGACGAACTGCATCTGCGGGTCGGGCTGCGAGGTGTCGATCACCCAGCGCTGGGCGGCGCCGTCGGCCCGGTTCTTCAGCACGAGAGAGCCCGACCCGTCGGTGGCGGCGGGCGCCAGCGCCAGGTTCTGGCCGGAGCGCGGGACGAGCGTGCCCTGGAGCGTGAAGTCGTAGCGGACGTTCGTGGGATCGGCCTGGCCGGAGCCCGCGCACGGGGCCAGCCGGACCGAGTAGCCGAGGCTGGAGTCGAGGCAGAGGTCGGCGTTGGCGGCGCTGCGCAGCAGACCGTCCGGCTCGTACGACCACTGCTGGCCGGCCACGGAGGAGCAGGCGGCGAGGGTGGCCTCGGTGCCGCTGACCGCCTTGTTGCCGACGAGGCCGATGCACAGTCCGGAGGCGACGTTGTGCAGCCGGCCGCGCAGGGTGCCCTGGGCGTCCTCGTTCAGCACGGGGTCGGTGGTGGCCGTGTCGGTGCCCGGGGCGGGGGTCTTCGCCGTGTCGCCGCTGGCGGTCGTGGTGGCTCCGCCGCCGGAGCCGAGGGCCGCCCACACCGCGAGCGGCAGGACGACCAGACCGCTCACGGTCAGGACGGCGGCGGCGAGGTTGCGGCGGCGGGCGCGACGGGCCGCCTTCTGGGCGAAGCGGCGCGATCCGGGAGGGGCGTCCGCGCCGGGCGTGGCGCCGGTGCGGACGAGCGCGCCGGAGTGCGATCCGACGCGGGCGAGCGCGCCTGCCCGCTGTCCGCCGCGGGCGACCGAGCCGCCGTCCGCCCCGGCGGCGGGGGCGGCTGTCGCCTGGCTGCCGTCGAAGGCCTCGCCGGTGTAGCCGTCGGCTTGCTCGGCGGAGTCTTCGTCGCCGGCCACCCGCACGCCCACATAGGCCGCGGCGGCCCAGCCCAGGATTCCCTCGGCCAGGGCCGCGCCGAGCAGTCCCTCGAACTGGTGCAGCTGGTCGGCGGTGTGGGCGCAGTGCCGGCACTGCTCCAGGTGGCCGCGCAGGTCGGGGTCGACGTCGGCGCCGCCGCGGCGGCAGGTGACGTCGAGCAGCCGGTGGTAGCGGTGGCACTCGTCGTCGGTGGCGAGTTCGCGGTGCACCTGGAGGCATTCCTCGCGCAGCCGCTCGCGGGCCCGGCGCAGTTCGACGCGGGCGCCTTCCTCCTCCAGGCCCAGCAGGCCGGCCGGGACGGCCAGCGGCTCGGCCTCGACCTCGATGTGCCAGAGCAGGCAGCGGGCCGACTCGGGCAGCCGCTGGAACGCCCGGGACAGCATGCGCCGGTGCACGGGCGGCAGCAGCAGGGCCGCCGCGCGGTCGCCGTCCTCGCCCTCGGAGCGCAGCGCGGGATGGAGGAGGTCGCGGCGGCCGTCCGCGTCCCATTCGCCGGCCACGCGGCGCACGGTGACCAGCAGGTGGGGGCGCCACGCGGCGGTCGGTCCGTTCTGCTGCAGGGTCTCGCCGAAGAGCCTGGTGAAGGCGGCGGTGGTGAGCATGCCGGCCGCGCGCTCGCCCTCGGTGCACAGCCGTGCATAGGCGAAGGCGGCCTCCCAGTGGCGATCCAGCAGCTCGCCGACGGGATGCAGCGCGGGCGACGCTCCCGTCCATTGCTTGAGCTCCGAGCTCAGCTGTTCGTCCGTCGCGTCGAAGCGGCGCGCCGAAGGGGAATTCGACAGGCCTGCGTCATTCACGGTCTGCATTCCTTCCGGAGGCATGCGGCATTAATGTCCATACCATCGGGTATGCGATCCCGCCCACGAGACGGGATCGACTCGCACAATGTTCGACACCTCGAACGTCCGTGGGGGACGGCTCTTTTGGAGCGAGGGGGGTGTAAACGTGAGGTGTCTCGTGCACACGGTGGAAATACGTTCTCCGTGCGCCGACACGCCCACCTTGGCACAGCCGGACCAGGAGGAACAAGGGATCTCGCGGTTTCGTGCATAGTGTGCGTGCCGAAGAATTTTGACGAAACGTCAATCCTGGTTCGAGGTCCCGGCTCCGCCTCCGAGTCGCGGCGGGGCGGTCACTGTATCGGTGTCCCTTTTGGTGCTCTGCTCATGTCCCTTTCGGGTCGGTAATTGCCGAGCGCATTCCGTCCCGGTAGGCGCCCGGGGGCGTCCCGTAGCGGGCGCGGAAGACACGGCTGAAGTGGAAGGCGCTCACGAAGCCCGAGGCCCGCGCAACGCGTTCGACGGGCAGGTCGGTGGCCTCCAACAGCCGTGCGGCATGGCGCAGTCGGGTCTCGCGCAGGGCCCGCATCGGGGCCTGGCCGACCTGTTCCGTGAACAGATGGGCGAAACGCGAGGGGGACAGCGCGAGTTCCTCCGCCAGCGAGCGGACGGTGTGCGGGGCCCCGGGGTCGGCCGCCATCCGCGTCTGCGCCCGCCGCACCCGGTCGTCGAGCCCGGCCGGGAGCGCGGGGGCGCGGGCCGAGGCGGTGGCCAGCAGGACGGCCTCTTCCAGGGCGCACAGGGCGAGTTCCCGGGCGGCGGCGCCCTGGGCCACCACGATCCCGTCCCGGCCGGCCGGTGCTTCCCCGCCGGCCGGCTCCGCCCCGCCGGTCCATCGGGCGTCGGCGTTCATGCGCCGCCAGGCCGCCTCAACCCGGTCGTGCAGCGCGGCGGGGACGGGGCCGACGCGGTAGAGGCCGTCGCCGGTGTCGTACGGGCGCAGCCAGGGGGTCCAGGACGGGCGGGCCTGGCAGTGGGCCCACCAGAACCGCCAGTTCGGGGCCCCGGGTTCGACGCCGTAGGAGTGCGGGACGCCGGGCGCGAGCACGACCAGGTCCCCGACGCCGGCCCGCACCTCGCTGCCGCCCTGCCGCAGCCGGCCGCGCCCGTCCGTCGTCCAGGCGAACAGCCAGCTGTCCGATCCCCGGGGCCGGTTGATGCCGTACCCGGGGCCCTCGTCGAAGTGCGCGACCACCACCAGACCGGGCGGCGGGGAGGGAACCCCGGGCACGGCAGTCCCGGGCAGGTCGTCAGCACGCATGGACATCCTCGTGGTGGGGTGCGTCGGCCTAGCGTGGCGGTGTCGAGGGCAGTTGACGATCGAGGAGGGCACGCATGACAGTCACGGATATCGACGCCGCCGGAACCCCCATCCTGACCCAGGCCGGGCTGCGGCAGTACCGGGAGGACGGCTTCACCGTCGTCCGCGCCTTGTTCGGGGACGACGAAGTCGGGCGGCTGTGCGAGGAGTTCGCGGCGCTGCACGCGTCCGGGCGGCCGGTGCCCGGGCACTTCGAGCCGCGCCCCGGAGCCACCGATCCGCTGCGCGCCTACCCGAGGGCGATGAACCCGCACGAGATCGTTCCCCTCGCCCGGCAGGCGCTGCTGGACGCCCGACTGCGGGGCGTGCTGGAGCAGTTGCTGGGCGAGGAGCCGCTGGCCGCGCAGAGCATGTTCTACTTCAAGCCGCCGGGCGCGCGAGGGCAGGCGCTGCACCAGGACAACTTCTATCTGCGGGTCGAGCCCGGCACCTGCGTGGCGGCCTGGCTGGCCTGTGACGTCATCGACCGGGACAACGGCGGCCTCGAGGTGGTGCCCGGCACCCACCGGATGGACCTGTTCTGCCCGGAGGAGGCGGACGAGGCGGTGTCGTTCGCGCGGGAGTACGTGCCGCCGCCGCCCGGCCTCACGGCGACGCCGGTCGACATGGCGCCGGGCGACGTGCTGTTCTTCAACGGCAGCCTGGTGCACGGCTCGCAGCCCAACCGCAGCGCCGACCGGTTCCGCCGCTCGTTCATCGGGCACTACGTGGGCGGCTCCGCGCGGCGCATCGGCTCCCACTACCGGACGGTGTCGATGAGCGGGGAGCCGGTGCCGCTGGCCGTCAGCGAGGGTGCGGGTCCCTGCGGCACCGAATTCGCACCGCAGGGCCCGCACTGAGGCCGCGATGAAACCGCGGTGACCCGGCGAAAGGGAATTCCCGCCCTTTCGCCGGCGGGGTGGATTCAATCGAGCAGGTCCAGCGCCCGCTCCCAGCCGAATTCCTCCCCGGCCGCCCCGTCGTACGGGTAGCCGAACCTGACGCCCATGCCGCGCAGCCGTATCAGGCTGTCCTGGTAGGCGGGGTGGCCGCCGAGGGTCTCGTTCACGCAGGGCAGGACGCCGATGGGCACGCCCAGACCGGCGACCTCGCACAGGGTGCCCAGGGCCAGGGTGTCGGCGATGCCCGCCGCCCACTTGTTGATGGTGTTGAAGGTGGCCGGGGCGACGACCACCGCGTCGGGTTCCGGGAACGGCCGCGGGTCGCCGGGGCGTCGCCAGGCGGAGCGGATCGGGCGCCCGGTCTGCGCCTCGACGGCGGCGGTGTCGAAGAAGCCGTTCATGGCCTGGGGCGTCGCGATGACACCGACATGCCACTCCCGCTCCTGCGCGGCGGTGATCAGCTTGCCGACGTCCGCGGCGATGCCGGCGGCGCAGACGACGACGTAGAGAAAGGGCGGCTGTTCGTCCTGTTGGCTCACCCGCAAACCCTACTCAAGCGGGAAGGACCGGCCGCGTTCGGTCGCGGGGCGCGGGCCGCCGCGGGAGCGGCGTCAGGAAAAACCGGTTGCCGCCGGACGGTCGTCCCCCGCACGATCCGGCCATGGCCACCTTCGACGCCCTTCCGCCGCTCACGTCCGCCGCCGCTGTTCCGGCGCCGGGCCGACAGCAGCCCGGCCGTCCCCGCCGGACCGACGCCACGCGACCGTGACGTCCGCGCTCGTCGCGGGGCTGGTCGCGGGCTACGGCATCGCCGTACCCGTGGGCGCGGTCGGGACCTACCTCGTCTCGCTCACCGCCCGCACCTCCCTGCGTACCGGCATGTGCGCCGCGCTCGGCGTCGCCACCGCCGACGGGCTCTACGCCCTGGTCGCCACCGTCGGGGGCGCCGCCGTCGCCGCCGTGCTGCGGCCGGTGCTGACGCCGCTGAGCTGGGCCTCGGCGGTGGTCCTGCTGGCGCTCGCGGCCCTGGGCGCGCGGACGGCGATCCGCCGCTACCGGGCACACCACCTCACCGTCCGGTCCACACCGCCACCGCCGGGCCCGGCCCGGGCGTATCTCAGCTTTCTCGGGATCACCCTGCTCAACCCGACGACCGTGGTCTACTTCGCCGCGCTGGTCCTCGGCAGCGGCGGTGCGGACGCCGTGCGGCCGCTGGAGCAGGGGGTGTTCGTGCTGGCGGCCTTCGTCGCCTCGGCGAGCTGGCAGCTGTCGCTCGCCGGGGGCGGCGCGCTGCTGGGCCGAGCGCTGACCGGGCACCGGGGCCGGCTGGCGACGGCGCTGGTGTCGAGCGCGGTGATGACGGTGCTGGCCGTGCGGATGGTTGCGTAGCCGTGTCCTCGGGCGGATGAATCGCGCGGGCGGCGGTGTTGCAGCAGGATGCGGGGCGGACGTGCGGGGCACGGCCGCCGCGACGCCATGACGGCACGACGAAGGGGACGGATGCCATGCCTCTCGAAGGTGAGTACGAAGCCAGCCCGGCGCAGTGGGTGCGTGAGCAGGTGGAGCTGTACGAGAGCTCCGGCGGGACGAAGGGGACCACGCTGCGGGACACGGGCCTGCCCGTCATCCTGCTGACGACCCGGGGCGCGAAGAGCGGGAAGCTCCGCAAGACGCCGCTGATGCGGGTCGAGCACGACGGCCGGTACGCCCTGGTCGCCTCCCAGGGCGGGGCGCCGAAGCACCCGGTCTGGTACCACAACGTCAGCGCCGACGCCCGGGTCGAGCTCCAGGACGGACCCCGCAAGCAGGACATGACGGCCCGCGAGGTCACCGGCGCGGAGAAGGCGGAGTGGTGGGAGCGGGCCGTGGCCGCCTTCCCGCCGTACGCCGACTACCAGAAGAAGACGGAACGCGAGATACCGGTGTTCGTGGTGGAACCGGACGACAGCGCTCCAGAGATTTCGTAGAAAAATCTGCCGCGGGAATGCATGAAGGTGTTCCCACCGGGCACCCGTCAGTCAGGCCCCGCCGCGTTCCCCCGTCGCGGCGGGGCCCTTTCGCGCCCGGGGCTCAGTCGGCGACGAGCCACTCCCCGTCCCGCATCAGCTCCCGCCCCTGGATCTCGTCGGCCGTGCGCCAGGCCTGGATCCGGCCGGGCCGGACATGGAAGTACAGGTAGGGCGCGGTCAGTTCGCGCGGGTCGAAGCCGGTCTTGCCCGCGAAGATCTCGGCGTCCTCCTCCGGCAGTTCGGCGGGCGGCACGGCCAGGGCGGCGCCTTCGATCATCACGACGTCCTGGGTCGGGCCGACCGCGATCCGCGCGATGCCGGTGGCCAGCAGATTGCGGCCGGTGGGGCTGGTGGCGGGCGTGGCGAAGAGCAGCGTCGCGCCGTCCCAGACGAAGGAGAGCGGGACGAGATACGGGGCGGCCCCCTCGACACCGGCCGTGGCGACCCAGGCGTCGACGTCGTGTTCCAGCCGGTGCAGAGTGTCGATCTTGCGCTGCCTCGCGGCGCGCGCGGGTACGGGCGTCATGTTCTCAGTGTGACCGCGATCCGCCGGCGGGCCAGTGGTCGTCGGCGGCCGTCGCCCGAGGGGCTGGACTTCTTGGACAGATGTCCCGTTATAGTGGACACCTGTCCAAGACAGTTGCAAGACAGTTGGGGGAGATCATGGAAATCCTGGCGAACGTGCTCGTCGCTCTGGTGGCAGCGCTGCACGTCTACATCCTGGTGATGGAGATGTTCCTGTGGCAGAAGAAGCCGGGGATGGGCTTCCACGGGTTCGATGCGGAGCTGGCCGGGAGAACCGCCGCGATGGCCGCCAACCAGGGGCTCTACAACGGGTTTCTGGCGGCGGGGCTGGTGTGGGGGCTGATCGCGGCCGATCCGACCGGGTTCCGGGCGCAGGTGTTCTTCCTGTCCTGTGTGATCGTCGCGGGCGTGTACGGCGCGGTGACGGCGAACCGCCGGATCCTGGTCGCGCAGGCGCTGCCGGGCGCGCTCGCCCTGACCGCCGTCCTGATCGCGCAGTGACCCGCGACGCGCCCGAGGACCCGCGGGCGGCCCGCACCCGGGCACGGCTGCGCTCCGCGCTGCTGGAGGAGTGCGCCGAGCGGCCGTTGGAGGAGGTCGGGGTGGCCGCGCTGGTACGGCGGGCCGGGGTCGGCCGGGCCACTTTCTACGTGCACTATCCCGACCTGGAGGCCCTCGCGGTCGACGCCTGCGCGGACGTCGTGCGCGAGGCCGTGGAGGCGCTGCACTCCTGGCAGGGGCGGCCGGACCCGGTGCGGGCGCCGGCCGCGCTGGCGGAGTTCTTCGGCTCGCTGACCCCGCACGCGGTGCTGTACCGCACCCTGCTCGCGCCGGGCGGCGGCGGGCCGCTCGGCCGGGTGCTGCACCGGGACCTGCGGGCCTACAGCCTGCGGGAGCGGACCCGGGCGGGCGCCGCGGACGCGCCGCTGGTCGCCTCGGCCGTCGCCGCGACCTTCGCCGGAGTGCTGGCGGACTGGCTGCACGGCGACCTGGAGGGCGCCCCCGGCGAGATCGCCGACCAGGTGTGGCAGCTGCTCGTCGCCCTGCACGCGAGCCGCTGAGCGACGACGGTCAGAGGCAGGCCACCGTCTCCTTCGCCAGCGGCCAGGCCTCGACGCCGTCGGACGTGCGGACGTAGGCCGTCCTGCGGTCGTCCGTCAGCCACAACTGCCGGTCCCCGTGGCGGTATCCGGTGTCGCGCGCCTCGGCCGGCATCCGGACGTCGCCGTCGTAGGGGGCCGTGAGCAGCTCGACCGGGATCACTCCGTCGGGGTCGCGGACGTACTGCCGGTGGTCCGCCCTCCGGCCCATGCCCAGGAAGTGCGCCCGCTCCCAGTCGCAGTGCTCCGCGCCGGCGTGGCTGCTGAGTGTGGTGGTCGCGATCCGCTTCCCGTCGCGGTCGGTCCAGATCTCCTGGTCGCCGGAGTCGGTGACGCTCGCGGGGAGTTCGGCGGGGTCGCAGGAGGCGTGGGTCTCCGGTCCCCAACCCGGCCTGCCCTTCTGGTCCTTGGCGACGACGACCGCCACCTTCGTCCGGCCGCCGACATCGTAGGAGTACAGGACGCGGTCGGACTCCTCGCGCTCGACGCGGAATCCCGAGTGCGGAGCCGGCCGCTCGAACAGGTCGAAGTAGACCAGCAGCCCGTCCTCCGGCGTGTCACCGCCGTCGTCCTCGCCCCACCCGTCGGGCCCACCGCCCCAGGAGATCTCGCCGTCGCACTCCAGCGCCCGGCCCGCGGCGCCCGAGGCGAGGAGCAGCGCCTGCGGGGTGTCCTCGTCCAGCTCCCGGGTGGCGAGGTGGAGCGGGCCGCTGTACGGGGTCGCCGCGGGCCCGTAGTCGATGATCACGTCAGCCCCGTCCCCCTCCTCGGCCCCGCATCCCACCACCACCGCCAGCACCGCCAGCGTCACCGCCACGAACCCTGCACGCATACCCGTCCCCGTTCCACCGGCCGTTTCCACACCCCTGCGACGCCCGGACGGTCCACAACGTTCGACGGCACCGGCCCGGACCGCCGCAAAGGGCGGTCCGGGCCGTGGCGTGGCGCGGGGCTGGGCGGGGGCTCAGAAGGTGAGCACCGGCTTGATGGTCTTGCCCGAGGTCATGTCCTCGACCGCCCGGCCGATGTCCTCGAAGGCGTAGGCGCCGATCAGGCGGTCCAGCGGCAGCCGGCCGGCCTTGACGAGGTCGACCAGGGCCGGGATGAGGCTCTGGGTCTCGCTGTCGCCGAGGGTGAGGCCGACGACCTGCTTGCCGCCCAGCATCCCGTTGACGTCCAGGGCGACCTCGGTGCCGAAGGCCGGTGCGCCGACGATGACCAGGGTGCCGCGGGCGGCCAGCGCGTCGACGCCCTGGCGCAGGACGGCCGTGCTGCCCGTGGTCTCCACGATGCCGTCGGCGCCGCGCCCGCCGGTGATCTCCGCGATGGCCTCGCCGAGGGCGCCCCGGCCGGCGTCGACGGTGTGGGTGGCGCCCAACTCCTTGGCCAGTTCGAGGCGTTCGGCGACCTTGTCGACGGCGATGATCGCGGTGGCCGGGGTGAGGGCGGCCGCCATGACCGCCGACAGGCCGACGGCTCCGGCGCCGAGGACGACGATGGTGGAGCCGATCGCCGGCTTCAGCACGTTCCAGACCGCGCCGACGCCGGTCTGGACCCCGCAGCCCAGCGGGGCGATCGACGCCAGCGGTACCTCCGGGTCGACCTTGACCAGGCTGCGCTCGTCGACCAACGCCCGCTCGGCGAAGGAGGACTGGCCGAAGAAGTGGCCGCCGAGGTTCTCGCCGTCCCGGCTGATGGTGCTGGTGCCGTCGGCGCGGCGGCCGCCGAGGAGGTTCAGCGGCAGCCAGGTCGCGCAGTAGGCGGGGTGGCCGCCGTTGCAGTTGCGGCAGTCGCCGCAGGAGGTGAAGGACAGCACGACATGGTCGCCGGGGGCCACGCCGGTGACGGCCGAGCCGACCGCCTCCACGACGCCCGCGCCCTCGTGGCCGAGGACTCCGGGCAGCGGGAAGGGCAGGCCGCCGCTCGCCACCCCGAGGTCGGTGTGGCACAGCCCGGCCGCCACCAGGCGGACGACCGCCTCGTGCGGGGCGGGGTCGTCGAGGACGACCTCGGAGAGGGTGAAGGGCGCTCCGCCGGACTCGACGACGGCGGCGCGGGTGGTGATGGACATGCTGGTGAACTCCCTTTGCTGCGCAGGCTGTTCGGCGACCGCGTTCAGTCGAGCGAGACGACGACGGACTTGACCTTGGTGTAGGAGGCGAGCGCCTCGGGGCCGTACTCGCGGCCGAAGCCGGAGTCCTTGACGCCGCCGAAGGGGACGGCGGGGTCGAGCATCGCCCAGTCGTTGACCCAGACGATGCCGGCCTGGAGGCGGTCGGCGACCCGGTGGGCGCGGGCCAGGTTGCCGGTCTGGACGCCCGCGGCCAGGCCGTACGGCGTGGAGTCGGCCAGCGCGATCGCCTCGTCCTCGTCGTCGAAGGGCTGGACGGTGAGGACCGGGCCGAAGATCTCCTCCTGGACGACCCGGGAGTCGTTCGCGAGGTCGGCGATGACGGTCGGCTTGTAGTAGTAGCCGCCGTCGAGTTCGAGCCGTTCGCCGCCGCAGACGATGCGGGCGCCCTCCTTGCGGGCGAGGTCGACGTACTCCTCGACCTTGCGCAGGTGCTTCTCCCCCGCCATCGGGCCCACCACGGTCTCCGCCGCGCGGGGGTCGCCGACGGGCACGCCGGGGACGGCCTGGGCGAGGATGTTCAGCAGGGTGCTGTAGACCGGGCGGGCCACCAGCAGACGCGGGCCGCCCATGCAGAACTGGCCGGTGTTGAAGACGAAGCCCTTGATGACCGCGCCGACGGCCTTCTCCAGGTCGGCGTCCTCGAAGACGAGGTGCGCCGCGTTGCCGCCGAGCTCCATCGTGACCTGCTTGAGGTGCTCCCCG
This sequence comes from Streptomyces sp. NPDC001858, assembly GCF_053594615.1. Taxonomy (NCBI): domain Bacteria; kingdom Bacillati; phylum Actinomycetota; class Actinomycetes; order Kitasatosporales; family Streptomycetaceae; genus Streptomyces; species Streptomyces sp. NPDC001858. Next base: position 151,720 of record NZ_JBSFEV010000008.1, on the reverse strand, counting down.
GCGACGCTCGCGGCGTGCCGGCCGACCGCGGTGGAGCCGGTGAAGGCGATCTTGTCGACGCCGGGGTGGCGCAGCAGCGCCTCACCGGCGACGGGCCCGCTGCCGGTGACGACGTTGACGACGCCGTCCGGGACGCCGGCCCGCTGGAACAGGTCTGCCATGTACAGGGCGCTGAGCGGGGTCTCGTCGGCGGGCTTGTGGACGACCGTGTTGCCCGCGGCGAGGGCCGGGGCGATCTTCGAGCCGGCCAGGATCAGCGGGAAGTTGAACGGGGTGATCGCCGCGACCACGCCTACGGGGCCACGCTTGGTGTAGGCGAGGGCGTTCATCGGGGTGTCGCGGTTGCCGCCCTCCAGGGAGAAGGCGAGGGTCGCGAAGTACTCGTAGTCGTTGGCCGCGTTCGTGACGTCGACCGCGTGCGCCAGGGTGATCGGCTTGCCGACGTCCAGGCTCTCCAGGCGGGCGATGGTGTCCGCCTCGGCGCGGATCAGTTCCGCGATCCTGAGCAGGACGCGGCCGCGCTCCCGGCCGCTGAGTCCGGACCAGGCGCCGGAGTCGAAGGCCGCGCGGGCCGCCCGCACCGCCGCGTCCACGTCGGCGACGCCCGCCTCCGCGACGGTCGTGACGACCGTGCCCCGGGACGGGTCGACCACCTCGGTCCGCGCTCCGTCCGCGGCCTCGCGCCACTGTCCCCCGATGAACAGTCGACCGGGGTCGATCTCGAAGGTGGTCATCGCCACTCCTCAGCATCGTCGCCAAGATTTCAACAAACAGGATTCCTGTTGGTTCGCAGTCTCTTTACAGACAGGTTTCCTGTCAATGCTCTACGCTCGGACTCATGGCCGGCACCCAGACGAGCAACACAGCGTCCACACCCTCGCCCCACCGGGCGCCTCCGTCCCTGCTCTACATGGTGAAGCAGGTGGAGCTGGTCGTGCGATCACATCTGGACGAGTTGGTCAGACCGTCCGGGATCACCGCACTGCAGTACACGGCGCTCACCGTGCTGGAGCGGCACGACGGACTCTCGGCCGCTCAGCTGGCCCGGGACTCCTTCGTCACCGCCCAGTCCATCGCCGACCTGGTGCGTTCCCTGGAGGGGCGGGGCCTGATCCGCCGCGAGCGCAATCCGCGCAACCGGCGCGAGCTGCTGATCCTGCTCACCGACGACGGGCGCGAGCTGCTCGACCGGCACGCGGGGCCGGTGCGGGAGCTGGAGGAACGCCTGGTCAGCGGGCTCACGGCGCACCAGTCGGAGCAGTTCCGCACAGCCCTCTCCAAGGCCTGGCACGCACTCTCCTAGCGGCCCCGACCATCCCTGGCCGACCCTTCCCGCCACTTCGTTCACAAGGCGAAAAAACTCGGCCAGAGTCGGTTGCATTTCGAAGACATATGTCAATCGAACATGCTGGAATTCACTCCATCGGGGGTAACTTGCTGGTGCGGGGAACTGCTATGCGCTCCCCGGCCGTTGGAAGCTCCCGACCGGTGGAGCGGGTTGGAGGCGATGTCGTCGTGCAGCAGGAACCCGCACCGGACACCCCGCATCTGCGCATTCGCCGGGACCGGGGGTACACGGTGCTCGAGTTCCAGGGCGAGATCGACATCGTCGCGGCGACGGAGATCGGCCCACGGCTCGACGACGCGACCCTCGGCCCGGCCCCGCGGATCGTGATCGACCTGACCCGGATCGAGTTCTTCGACTGCTCCGGGCTGCGCCTGCTGTACCGGGCGCGCCGCCGGGTCCTCGACCACGGCGGGCATCTGCACCTGGTCTGCGCCCATCCGCTCACCCTGCGGATCCTGCGGGCCACCGGGCTGTACCGGCTGCTGCCGCCCGCCACGACGCTGGAGGCGGCCCTGGCACAGCCCGAGGCCACGTCCGGCACGTTATGACGGCTCCCTGCAGCGCCCCTTCAGGGGCGCGGGGCCCTGACATATGCGGCTCCGCCGCGCGGGCGCGACCAGCCACGACGGCGCCGCAGCCAAACGACGGCACATCGCGGCACTTCCAGCAAAGCGGGAGCGCTCATTCGCTGCGCGCCGCGTCGAACAGGGCGCTGACCGACTCACCGTTGTGAATACGGCGCACGGCCTCGGCCAGCGCGGGCGCGATCGACAGGATCCGCAGCTTGTCGGTGTGCTCCTCGGCGAGCACCGGCACGGTGTTGGTGCACACGATCTCCAGCACGTCGCTCTGCTCGCTGAGCCGCTTGAGGGCGCCCCCCGCGAACAGCCCGTGCGTGCACGCCACGCGTATCGAGCGCGGCTCCGACTCCCGCAACCGGTCCAGCAGTTCGAGGACGGTGCTGCCCTTGGCGATCTCGTCGTCGAGGACGATGACGTCCCGCCCGGCGACCTCGCCGATCACCGCGCTGATACTGACCCGGTCGTCGGGGTAGCGCTGTTTGGCGCCCGCCGCCACCTGGGCGCCGATCATCCGGGCGAAGGCCGCGGCCTCCTTGGCGTTGCCGAGGTCCGGTGAGACGACCGTGGTGCGGGTGAGGTCGTAGCGGCGGAAGTGCGCGGCCAGCTCCCGGTGGGCGTGCAGATGATCGACGGGCATCGAGAAGAAGCCGTGCACCTGGGGCGAGTGGAGGGTCATCGTCAGCACGCGGTGCACGCCGGCCGCCGCCATCAGGTCGGCGACCAGCCGTCCGCCCAGCGAGATCCGGGGCGCGTCCTTCTTGTCGGAGCGGGCGTAGGAGTAGTGCGGCATGACGACGGTGATCCGGCCCGCCGACGCCCCGCGGGCCGCGTCGCACATCAGCAGCAGCTCGACGAGATGCTCCTGCACGGGCCGGACCAGGGGCTGGACGAGGAACACGTCCCGTTCCCGGCAGTTCGCCTGGAGCTGGACCTCCAGACAGTCGTTGGCGAACCGGCTGAGGCGGGTGGGGCTCAGGGGCACGCCGAGGTGGGCACAGACCTCGGCTGCCAGCTCGGGGTGGGCACTGCCGCTGAACACGGAGATGTCTCGCACGATCGGCTCCTCGCTGATCATGTCCGGCTGGGGCGGATCTCTCATGCTACGGACCACGCCCGTTTTGCCCACCCTCAGGAGTGCTCTGAAGTCCCTCACGTCCCGAGAAAGCCGGCCAGGCGGTCGACCGGGCGGCGGTCCGGCCGACCGTCCGCGACCTCCGCGGCCCCTCCTGTCACAGGTTGTCAACAGGGCGGTCTGACAACGGAATTGGCGGGCATCCGGTGAGTAGGAAGGAGGACCGTCCCCATGACGACTTCCATCGAGCCCGCCAAGGACACCAAGCCCTCCCAGCGCCGCCTCGGCCGGATGCCCGGCTGGGCCAAGGTGCTCACCGCCGTCGTGGTCGTGCTCGTCGTGATGTTCGCCGGGATCCGGCTCAGCCTGCTGCCGGGACTGCGCGACTTCTTCGGCACCGAGACCCATGACCGCTCCGGCCCCGCCCTGCTCCAGTCCATCCAGGACATGAGCCGCTACGACGCCGCCTCCGGCAACTTCCAGGTCGTCGTCGACCTGGAGAAGGACGCCAAATACCTCCCCGACGCGCTCCGCGGCACGCGCACCCTGTACGTCGGGGCGGGCACCGTGGACGCCTTCGTCGACCTCGGCAAGGTCGGCGACAAGGATGTGACGGTCGACGCCGACCGCACCTCGGCCACGCTCCGGCTGCCGCACGCCCAGCTCGGCACGCCGGCGCTCGACCCCGAGCGCTCCTACGCGGTCTCCAAGCAGCGCGGTCTCCTCGACCGCCTCGGCGATCTCTTCTCGGACAACCCCAACGGTGAGCAGGCCGTGCAGAAACTCGCGGTCAGGCACATCGGGGACGCGGCGAAGGAGAGCGAGCTGACCGCGCGCGCCGAGTCCAACACCACCGACATGCTCCAGGGCCTGCTGCACTCCCTCGGCTTCAAGGAGGTGAAGGTGGCCTACGGCCCCTGATCCCCCGCTCGCCTTGTCACCAGGGAAGTTGAAGACTGGAGGACCGCATGGCCCGTACCGCCCTACGTCCGCTCGCCGCGTTCCGTCTGCGCACCGGCAAGACCGACAAACCCGCCGCGCCGAAGGAACCCCAGGAACAGAAGGCGAGCGGAAAGCCTGCCGCACCGGCCAAGGCGACCAAGGCGACCAAGGCAGCGAAGACGCCGAAGGCGGCAGCGGGCGCTACGGCGAAGAAAGAGACCAGGTCGGCGAAGGCCTCGCCCGCCGCGCGGCGGCCGTTGCCGTTCCCGCTGCGGCTGCTGGCGATGCTGTTCGCCTTCGCGTTCATGGTGGCGTTCGCGGTCCTGCTCGCCCGGGTCACGCTGGAGCCGTCGCCCGCCTCCGCGGCGCTCGTGCACTCCAACCTGCGTCCGGGTGACTCGCTACGGGCCTACCTGGACCAGCCGGAACTGCGCGACGCCGCGAAGCAGATCGGCGGCAACCTGCTGCTCGGCGTGCCCTTCGGCGTCCTGGTGCCGGTCGTGGCGCCCCGGGCGCGCGGGCTGCTGCGGGTGCTGCTGCTGACCGCCGCCGTCATGCTCCTGGTGGAGTTCGCCCAGGGCGCGCTGGTCACCGGGCGCGCCTTCGACATCGACGACGTCATCCTCAACACCACGGGTGCGCTGATCGGCTATCTGCTGCTGGGCCGCAGGGTGAGCCGAGCGGTGCACGCGCGGGACCGGCGCCGGTGACGGGTCGGCTCAGTGCACGGTCCAGGTGTACCGGTCCCCGCCGACCCACCGCACCACATCGGGGTCGTCGAGGTCATGGACGGTGATGCCATGGGCGGCGGCGATGACGAGGACGTCGGTCACTTCCCTCGCCTCGCCGACCACCTCGGCGTCGATTTCCACGATACGGAAGGGGGAGGGGGCCGGCTGCACCCCCAGCACGATGATCCGCGGGTGGGACACACGGAGGTTCGCGATTTCGCTCATGACATAGAGAGTAGGACGCAACCGTGCGGGGCGGATCGCCGGATCCCCCCTCAGGGCCTGTCCGGTGGGTCCGGTCCGGCCGCCGGCGGCCGGACGTCCGTCGTGCGGTCCGGGCACGGGTGGGGAACTCTGGAGCCAGGAGGTGGCGATGGATCCCGTCGAGGCCCTGGACCGGATCGCCTTCCTGCTGGAGCGGTCCCTGGCGCCGACCTACCGCGTACGCGCCTTCCGCACCGCGTCCCGGGTGCTGGCGCGGCTGCCCGCGGCGGAGGTCGAGCAGCGGGCGGCGGCCGGGACGCTGGAGTCGCTCAAGGGCGTCGGCCCGAAGACCGCGCAGGTGGTGCGTGAGGCGCTCGCCGGGCAGACGCCCGCCTACCTGGAGAAGCTGGAGGGCGGCGAGGAGGGCCTGCCGCTGACCGACGGCGCGGGGACCCGGCTGCGGGCGCTGCTGCGCGGGGACTGCCATGTGCACTCCGACTGGTCGGACGGCGGCAGCCCCATCGAGGAGATGGGCCGGACGGCGGCCGCGCTCGGCCACGAGTGGACCGCGCTCACCGACCACTCACCACGGCTGACGGTGGCCCGCGGGCTGTCCCCCGAGCGGCTGCGCCGGCAACTGGACGTGGTCGAGGAACTCAACGCGACCTGGGCGCCGTTCCGGCTGCTGACCGGCATCGAGTGCGACATCCTCGACGACGGCTCGCTGGACCAGGAGCCGGAACTGCTGGAGCGGCTCGACGTGGTCGTGGTGTCCGTGCACTCCAAGCTGCGCATGGAGGCCCGTGCGATGACCCGCCGCATGGTGAACGCGGTGCGCGATCCGCAGGCCGACATCCTCGGCCACTGCACCGGACGGCTGCTGAGCGGACGGCCGGAGTCGCAGTTCGACGCGGACGCGGTGTTCGCGGCCTGCGCCGAGTCCGGTACAGCGGTGGAGATCAACAGCAGGCCCGAGCGGCTCGACCCGCCGCGCCGGCTGCTGCGCCGGGCGGTGACGGCGGGCGTGCTGTTCTCGGTCGACACCGACGCGCACGCGCCCGGCCAGCTGGACTGGCAGGTCCTGGGCTGCGCACGGGCCGAGGAGTGCGGGGTGCCCGCGGAACGGATCGTGACCACCTGGCCGCTGGCGGACCTGCTGGCCTGGACGGGCCGGCACGACGCCTGACACCTACGACGCCCGACAACCACGACGCCTGACACCCACGGTGACGCACCTCACCGGGTGGTGCGGCGGGCCCGGGAACACCTCCAGGTAGTTCATCGTTAAACTGACAGTGGGTGCGGATGCCACAGTGTCCGGCGGGCATTGCCCCCCTTCAGACCGCCCCGACCGCGATTCCCCCGTTGCGGTCGGGGCTCTCCGCTGTCGGCTCGTCGCGCTTGACTTCGAGAGCACTCCAATTCGTAGCGTTGCGGACATGATCGACACCGCACAGCACAAGATCGGCTCGGGCTTCGGCGCCACGAGCACCGCCGAGGACGTTCTGCAGGGCATCGACCTGACCGGGAAGCTGGCTGTCGTCACGGGCGGGTACTCCGGACTCGGCCTGGAGACCACCCGCGCGCTGGTCGACGCCGGCGCCCGGGTCGTCGTCCCCGCACGCAGGCCGGAGACAGCCCGCGAGAACCTCGCCGCACTCGACGGCGTCGAGACGGACGAGCTGGACCTCGGCGACCAGGACAGCGTGCGCGCCTTCGCCGACCGGTTCCTCGCCTCGGGCCGGACCATCGACTTCCTCATCGGCAGCGCCGGGATCATGGCCTGTCCGGAGACCCGGGTCGGCCCCGGCTGGGAGGCGCAGTTCGCCACCAACCACCTCGGGCACTTCGCCCTCGTGAACCGGCTGTGGCCCGCGATCGAGCCCGGCGGCGCCCGGATCGTCTCCGTCTCCTCGCGGGCCCACCACTTCGCGGGCATGCGCTGGGACGACGTCCAGTGGCGCGAGGGCTACGACAAGTGGGCGGCGTACGGGCAGGCCAAGACCGCGAACGTGCTGTTCGCGGTCCACCTCGACCGGCTGGCCCGGGACCGGGGCGTACGGGCCTTCGCCCTGCACCCCGGCGGCATCCTCACGCCCCTCCAGCGGCACCTGCCGAAGCAGGAGATGGTGGAGCGCGGCTGGATCGACGAGGACGGCAAGGTGCTCGACCCCGAGGGCTTCAAGTCCCCGGAGCAGGGCGCGGCCACCCAGGTGTGGGCGGCGACCTCGCCGCAGCTGGCCGGGAGGGGCGGCGTCTACCTGGAGGACTGCGACATCGCCGAGCCGGCCTCGGCGGACGACGCCACAGACGGGGTCAGGGCCTGGGCCACGGACCCGGAGCAGGCGGCACGGCTGTGGGAGCTGTCCGCCGAGCTGACGAGCGTGAACGCGTTCCCCGCGCAGGGCTGAGCGCTCAGCTGGAAGCGCCGCGAGGTGCCGTTGTTCCGCTGCGGCGCCGTCGTGGCTGGTCGCGCAGTTCCCCGCGCCCCTTCGGGGCGCGACCTCCCCCGACCCGCTTGGCCCGCGGGATCTCAGGCCGTCAGAGCGCCGGGTCGGTGAGCTCGTCCAGTGCTGCCTGGAGTTCCGGGTCGACCGCCTCCTGGAGCCAGCGGTCGTGGTCCGCGCCGCTCGCCCGGGGGATCGTCTCGACGAGCATGATCAGGTAGAGGTAGGCGCGGTAGAGGGCGAGGCGCAGCCGGGCCGACCGGTCGAAGGCGGCCCGGCCTCCGGCGTCGCGGTAGCCCCCGAGGAACGCCTCGTCCTTCCTGATGTCCCCCAGCAGCGCCAGCGAGACGAAGTCGGCGAGGGGGTCGCCCCAGAACATGCGTTCGCCGTCGATGAGGCCGCCGATCCGGGGCCTTCCGTCGGCGGGGCGCTCCACCAGGACGTTGCCCTGCCACAGGTCGAAGTGGACCAGCCGTGGGACGGTGACCTCGTCGAGGGCGTCGTAGGCGGTCCGGGCGACGGCGGCCACCTCGTCGACCGGCCGGGGCAGTCGGGCGCCGTGGTCGCGGGCGTCGTCGAGGATGCCGTCGAACATCGCCGTGAACGCGGTGCGCCAGTCGGGGGCGAGCGGGCCGAACGCGCCGGAGGGGTAGCCGAAGCCGGGCCCGGTCACCCGGTGCAGTCGGGCGACCTGACGGCCCAGCTCGGCACGCAGTTCCGTCTGTTCGACGGCGTCGAGCGAGTCGTCCCAGGGGTCGCCCGGGCACGCCGTCATCAGCAGCAGGCGTCCGTCGACGGCCAGGACCTGGGGCGCAGGCACCTCGGCCGCGGCCGCCCCGCGGCAGAACTCCGCCTCCCCGATCAGCAGTCGGCTCTCGTAGCGCAGGCCCGGCGCGGTGGGAGCGACCTTCAGCACATAGCGGCTGCCGTCCGTCAGCCGGAGTTCCTCGACGGTGTTGTACGTGCCGCCGCTGAGCGGACGCACCCCGGCCAGCCGGTCGGGCGGGACGGCGGCGAGCGCCAGCACCTGCCTGGCCCGATCCATCGAGTCCATGGAGTCGGTCGGGTCCTTCGAGTCCGTCACCGTGTGCCCACCCTTCCGCGGTCTACAGGAGCGCGATCCCGGTAAAGGGTACGGACGACGGCCGACTGGCGGGATCGAGACAGCGGTCGGCGGATTGTGCGTACCGGAGTCGGTCGGAACCGGTCTACGGTCGGCTCATGGCAGAGATCAGCTTCCGGGCGTCCGACGACTGCACCCTGCACGCCACCGCCGTCGGAGCGGGCCCGGCCCTCGTCCTGATGCATGCCGGCGGCCCCGACCACCGCAGCATGCTTCCGCTGGCCGAGCGGCTCGCCGACCGCTGGACCGTCGTGCTCCCCGATCTGCGCGGCTATGGCCGTTCGGTCTGTACCGATCCGGCCCGGCACACCTGGGCCCAGTACACCGACGACGTGATCCGGCTCCTGGACCGCCTGGAGCTGCCCGGCGCCGTGCTCGCCGGGGCGGGCCTGGGCTCCACGATCACGCTGCGGACCGCCGCCGCGCACCCGGACCGGGTCCGGGCCGCCGTGCTGATCGGCGTCGAGGACATCGAGGACGACGCAGCGAAGGAGGCCGAGATCCGCTTTCTCGACGCGTTCGCCGCCCGCGTCGCGGCCTACGGCATCGAGGCCGGCTGGGAGCCCATCCTGGCCCGCTTCCCGCCCGTCGTCGGGGACATGGTGCGCGACGCCATCCCCCGCTCGGACCCCGCGAGCATCGTGGCCGCGGCCGCCATCGGCCATGACCGCTCCTTCCGCAGCGTCGACGAGCTCGCCGCGATCACCGCGCCGACGCTCGTCTTCCCCGGCACCGACCCACGTCACCCCACCGCCCTCGCCGAGGCGGCCGCCGCCGTCCTCCCGCACGGACGGCTGGCCACGATCGTGATCGGCGACGAGCTCCGGACCGCCGAGGACCTCGCCCGCGCCCTCGCTCCCGCCGTCCGCGAGTTCCTCACCGGCGTCGCGTGAAGAGCCGTAGCCAGGCGGGTCGGACGAAGTCGGCTGCGGTTCGGCCGCGCCCTTCAGGGGCGCGGGGAACTGCGCGACCAGCCACGACGGCGCCGCAGCGGAACGACAGCACATCGCGGCACTTCCAGCGGCGCGCCTAGGCTGGGCGGATGACGACCGCCCCGACCGTGCTGTCCATCGCCCTGGAGGAGACCTCGGACCCCGCGCTGCGTCCGCTGCCCGCGCAGGTCGCGGTGCTGCTGGACGAGGTCGGCGCACAGCCGCGGCTGGTGGCTCATCTGCGGGCCGTCCACGATGTCGCGGACCGGCTCGTCGACTGGATCGGGGCGCACTGTCCAGCCGCGGCGGTGGACCGGGAGGCGGTGCTGTTCGGCGCGGCCACGCACGACATCGGCAAGACCGTGCACCCCGGGGAGCTGTCCGGCCCCGGCGCCCGGCACGAGGAGGCCGGCCGGGAACTCCTGCTGGCCCACGGCGTGCGCCCCGAGCTGGCGCGGTTCGCCGGGACCCACGCCTCCTGGACGGCCCCCGACGTCGTCCTGGACGACCTGCTGGTGAGCCTGGCCGACAAGGTGTGGAAGAACAAACGGGTGGCCGACCTGGAGGACCTGGTCGTGGCGGAGCTGTCGCGGGCCGGCGGCCGGCCGGTGTGGCAGGAGTTCCTCGACCTCGACGAGTTCCTCACCGCCGTCGGCGAGGACGCGGACCGCCGGCTGGCCTGGCAGACGGCACATCCGCTCCACGGCTGAGCGGGGGTGCGGGCAGCCCGGGCGTGAGCTCGGGGGATTCCCGCCGCGCCCGCGTGCGCCCGGCGTCTTCCCCGGCCGGTGGGAACGATCTAGGCTCGCTCGCGGACAGGTCCGGTCCTCGATGCAGCCGATGGTCCGTCGGGTCCCGCGAGGTGGTGAAGAGACGTTCGAGGCTGCCGGGGAAAGGGAACGGATCTGGCGATGCGAGATGTACGTGAGCGTGCGGCGCCCCTGGTGCGGCTGGCGCGGCGGCACCGGGAGCCCGGTGTCGTCCAGGCGCTGCGGTCCGCCGCCGCGGCCACGATCGCGTATGTCATCGCGCTGCGGCTGAGTCCGGAGGCGCTGCCGCTGACCGCGCCGCTGACGGCGCTGCTGGTCGTCCAGGTCACCCTGTACGCGACGCTCACCAACGGGGTCCGCCGGGTGAACGCGGTGGTGGCCGGGGTGCTCGTCGCCATCGCCTTCAGCCTCCTGGTCGGTCTGACCTGGTGGAGCCTCGCGCTGCTGATCATCGCCTCGCTCGCGGTGGGGCATCTGGTGCGGGTCGACGAGTACGTCCCCGAGGTGGCGATCAGCGCCATGCTGGTGCTGGGGGTGACCACGGTCGGGGACACGGCGTGGGCGCGGGTGGTGGAGACGCTGATCGGCGCGGTCGTCGGGCTCGCCTGCAATGTGCTGCTGCCGCCGCCGGTGTGGGTGGAGGAGGCGGGCGAGTCGATCGAGGGACTGGCCCGCCGGCTGCGGCAGCTGATGCTGCGCATCGGCGAGGAGGCCGCCGGGCGCACGCCGTTCGAGGAGGCGGCCGCCCGGCTGCACGAGGCCCGCCGGCTGGACCACGACATCGTGTCGGTGGACGCGGCGCTGCGGCAGGCCGAGGACAGCCTGCGGCTGAACCCTCGGGTGCGCGAGGGGCTGCTGCACCGGGTGGTGCTGCGCACCGGTCTGGACACGCTGGAGATCTGCACGGTCGTGCTGCGGGTGCTCGCCCGGACCCTGACCGACCTCGCCAAGGAGCGTGAGCCGCAGCCGCTGTTCCCGCCCGCGATCGGCGAGACCGTGGAGCGGCTGCTGTCGGAGATCGCCGACGCGGTGGTCAGCTTCGGGGTGCTGGTGACGACGTCCGTCAGCAGCAACGCGGACGCCGCCGAGGCCCGGCTCAGCGCCGAGCTGCGGCAGGCGGCGGCGACCCGCGACAAGCTCGCCCAACTGCTGCTGGAGCAGCTCCAGCACGACGCCCGCCAGTGGCAGCTGCACGGCGCGGCGCTGGCCGAGGTCAACCGCATCCTCGACGAGCTCGACACCGAGCACCGCACCCGCCGTCTCCTGGAGGAGCTGGACCTGGTGTCGCGGGAGCAGCGCGAACGGATGCCGCGGCTGACCCGTTTGCGCGAGCGGCTGGGCGTTCAGGAGCAGCTGTGGCGGAACCGTACGGGGATCGGCTGACGTTCTCCCTGAGGGAGCGCCGGGCGGGGCCGGCGCGGGACACGAGGGAGCGGGCCGATGACCGGGACCACCGTAAGGATCGACGGGGACACGCTGCGGCTGCCGGGCGGGGTGGCGGTGCGGTTCATGCGGACCCTGCGGCTGCCGGAGAGCGGTACGCACGACCTGCCGCCGGGGCTCGGCACGTTCCCGGTGCGGCGGGTCTCCGACCATCCCGACACCGTGCCGGCCGACTGGCTGGCGCGCGGTGGCGTGCTGCTGCCGATGTATCTGCGCGAGGCGATGTGGCTGAGCTTCGGGGGCTCGACGGAGCCGGCCGCGCTGCAGGTCGGAGCGGGCAAGGTGTGCGCAGTGTCCGGCAAGCCGTGGAGCGACCGGCTCTCCCGTGATCCGCAGAACTATGTGGCGCTGCCCCGTCAGCCCTGGCTGGACGGCATCAACTCGGGCCGGGGCACGGTGCGCCAGTTCGTGGCGGTGCCGCTGGGCCTGGGGGCGACCGTGGAAGGCCAGGTCACCGGCGAGGAGGTGTGGGGCGGGGTGCAGCTGCAGTCGTTCCCGCTCGACGAGCGCAAGCGCGCCGCGTGGCTGGAGGCGGAGCGCCGCCGCGCCCTGGAGACGAGCAGCGTGAAGTCGGTGCGGACCGTCGGATTCGGCGCCCCGCCCGGGACGGGCGCGGTCCCGATGATGCCGGCCGCCGCCCCCGCTCCGGGCAGCGCGCCCCGGGCCCGGGCGGCCGCGGCGATGGGCCTGGGGGTGGGCGGTTCGATGCGGCAGGAGGTCTACCGGGACGGCCGTCCGGTCGCGGACTACACCGAGAGTCCCGCCGCCCGGGTCTTCGTGCATCTGGTGACGCCCCCGGAGTGGCGTCGCATCACCGGCGAGGAGCCGCCGGCCTCTCCGGTGGACCGCGCCGCGTACACCAGGGCCGGGCTGCCCTGGTACGACTACTACGACGACGACGCGCAGGACGTCGCGCCCAGCGACACCCTGGCGGCCGTGCAGCCGGTCGGCGAGTGGCTCGGGGCCGATCTCGACCCGTGGCAGCCGCCCGCCCCCGGCCAGGTGCACCACCTGAAGGACGCGCCGGGGCAGGCGGTGGAGGACGGCGACTGGTAGGCCGGATCCCCCGCCACTGATAGCCCCGCTCCCCCGCCCTCGGGGGTTCCGCTTTTGCGTTCGACCGCCGGTCCGGGTGAAGGTGGCAGTCACGGCGGTGACGGACGACGACCTGAGGTGCTGGCCATGGGCAGTGGGACGGAAGCGGCGCGCGGCGGCCTGAGCAGGCGTCGTTTCGTCGGACTGCTCGGCGGCGCGGGCGCGGCTTCGGCCCTGGCCGCCTGCGGCGACGAAGGCGGCTCACGCGATGCGCTGGGAGTCCGGGAGACCCAGGAAGCGCGGGAAGCGCGGGAGGCGCAGCAGGGCGCGCCGAAGCAGCCGGCGTCGTCGGCGTCGCCGGAGCCGTCGGCGTCCGCCTCGCGCAGTGCGTCCGGTCCCCGTCCCCTCTACCTGGGCACCTACACCTCGGCCGCGGGCGGCGGGAAGGGCGTCGGCGTCGCCTCGTACGACTCCGCGTCGGGGCGGATCACCGGCCGGGGCACGATCACCGGCGTCCCGGACCCGTCGTATCTGGCGGTGCACCCGGACGGCAGCACGCTGTACGCGGCGAACGAACGCGAGCGCGGCGCGGTGACCGCCGTACGGCTGTCGGATCAGAAGGTGCTGGGCAGCCAGGCCACGGGCGGGACGCACACCTGCCAGGTGTCGGTCCATCCGAGCGGCCGGTGGCTGCTCAGCGCGGACTTCGGCTCGGGCAGCGTGGCCGTGCACCCCATCGACGCCTCGGGGGCGCTCGGCGAGCGCACCGACAAGGTCGTCCACAGCCGTCCGGCCCCGCGGTCGGGCCAGCAGGGGCCGCACGCGCACCAGTTCATCACGTCCCCGGACGGCGGCCATGTGCTCGCCGTCGACCTCGGCACGGACACGGTGTACAGCTACCGGCTGGACGGCACGGCGGGGACCCTCACCGAGGTCGCGCAGGCGCACACCCGTTCGGGGGCCGGTCCGCGTCACCTCACGTTCCATCCGGGCGGCCGGTACGCGTACCTCGCGAACGAGGCCGACGACACGGTCGCGGTCTGCTCCTACGCCCCGTCGAGCGGCCGGCTGACGATCGGGAAGCCGCAGTCGACGGGCGCGAAGGCGAAGACCAACTACCCGGCGCAGTTCGCCGTCACGCCGGACGGCAGGTACGCGTACCTGGCCAACCGCGGCGACAACACCCTCGCGCGCTACGCGGTGGAGTCGGACGGGGCCCGGCTGCGACTGCTCGGCACGGTGCCGGTGGAGGGGGACTTCCCCCGGCAGATCGCCCTCTCGCCGGACGGCGGTCTGCTGTTCGCCGCCAACCAGCGCTCCGGTACGGTCAGCGTCTTCCGGGTGGACGGCGCGGACGGTGGACTGCGGCTCGCGGGCGAGCCGTTCGCGTCACCCGTCGCGGTCTGTGCGCTGCCGCTGTAGGGCGCGCGGGCAGGAGACGGCCGCCGCCTGGGTGAGCAGGACGTGCATGCGTTCGGTGAGCTGGGAGACGTCGTCGGCGGGCGCGTGGAAGGGCAGGCGTACATCGCCGTGGGCGCGGGCGCGCTCGATGCGCAGCGTCAGCCCGTGCCGGTCCACGGCGAGCGGCTGGACCCGGACGGCGCCGAGCAGGCTCTCCCGGTCGACGAGCCGGGTGAGCCGCTCCACGGCGTCGGGGTGGGAGTCGGCGAGATGCGTGAGCAGGTGGGCCTCGGCGGTCGCGAGGGGATCGGGCTCGGCTTCCGCGAACTCGTCGAGGCCGACGACGACCGCGCCGGTGGGCTGTTTCAGCACGACGCGGGTCGCGTGGAAGACGAGCGCCTCGTCCTCGGGGGCGAACCAGCCGGCCAGCCAGAGCCGGGCCCGGATACGGTTGCGGACGGGGACGGGGGCGACGTCGCCGAACTCCAGCACCGCGGACGGCTCGCCGCGGGGCGCACAGATCGCCGCGGTGAGCAGGGCGCTGTCCTCGGGCACGTGCAGGATCACCCTGCCGTCCTCGTCGACGGTGTGTGCGCCGACGAACTCCTCGCGCCCGCCGTCCGCGGTCACCGCGCAGGACCACGAGGCCGCGAGCACCGAACGGGCCCGCTCGGCAGCGGCAGGCACGGCAGCCCAGCTTTGGCTGTCACCCATCCCAAAACCTCCTTAGGTAAGCCTTGCCTAACCTATCGGAGATCCGTGCCCGCGCCAACCACCATGGCCACACCCGTCGGGTTCGGGCATCAGCCGCCACCCTTCGGGGGTGAAGGTGAAGGTGTCGTCGAGGGGGCCTTCCTCGCCGCAGCGCACGGCGAGCAGGATCGGCTGCGGGCGTTTCGGGGGCCACTCCCCGTCCGGCTCAGTGCCGTTCCAGAGGTGGAACCACACCACCGGCTCCGCGAGCTCCGGCCCGAAGTAGCCGAGCGTCTTGCCGTAGTACGGGTTGGTGCCGCCCAGCATCAGGGCCGGCTCCCCGAACTCCGTGACGACGTCCGGCCAGGTGCGGTCCTCGGCCGCCCAGGCGCGCGCCCGGTCCCGCACGCGCGCGTGGTCGTCCGCGCCGAGAACCCGGTCCGGCCGAAGCCAGCCGCGCCGGCGCGCGAACTCCGCGTACACCGACGCAAGTTCGTCCGCGTCGACCCGGTGGCCCGGCGCCATGTCCCGGAAGACGCCCTTCACCCCCGTGCTCCTCCCGGAGCGATCGAGCCAGGACCGCCACTGCTCGTCCCAGGCCCCGGTGGCACGCTCGACGAACGCCAGCTGTCTGAAGGCCACCCACAAGGCCGGCTCGCCCCCGTACATGCCAAGGCGTCTCAGCATCAGGTTCACCTGTTCGACCAGGTCGGCATGGATCTCCTCGGCGCTCGCGAGCGAGTCGAGGGAGCCGCGGGCGTCGAGGGCATCGGGCGCGTTGCGGGAGTCGAGGGCGTCGGCGGAAGTCATCCCCCATTCTCCCCCGCCGGAGATCATCCCGGCAGGGAAATGACCCCCAGCAGCGCCCGGGCGCACAAGTCCCGCACCTGCTCCCGTGACAGGTCCGAGCCGCGCAGCCACTCCAGGCAGACCGCCGTCGTGAACGCCAGCCAGCCGCGCACCGCCAGCCGCACGTCCGGGCGCTCGCCGAAGAGCGGGCCGAACTCCGGGTCGGCGCCGAGGGCCGCCAGGATCTGGCGCTCCTGCGCCTGGAGCGCCCGCCGGTAGACCTTGCGCACGGCCTGGTCGCCGGCCGCGTCCGCACGGTGGAAGGCGCGGTAGCCGTGCGCGTGCGTCTCCACGTACTCCAGGTAGGTGTCGAGGCCGGACGCGAGCTGATCGCGGACCGGGATGCCGGGGACCGCCGCCGTCATGCGCAGCATCCGCTCGCTCTCGCGCTCGACGACCGCCGCGAAGAAGTCCCGCTTGGTGGGGAAGTAGTGGTACAGCAGCCCCCGGGAGACGCCCGCGATCTCGGCGACCTGCTCGATCCAGACGTCGTCGTACGGACTCTCCGAGAACAGGCGCGCGCCGACCGTCAGGAGCTGTTCCCTGCGTTCCCCGGTGCTGAGTCGGCGCCGGGTGCGCTCCCCCTGGTTCGCGGCCATGCCCGCACCTTACTTGACGCCGGTTCGACGACGGGACCAGACTGAGCCGCGTTATTGAACCCACGTACAACATGCTCAACCTGCCGCTGCATCAAGGGAGATCGCGTCATGGCGGAGACGGGGACGACGACCGGCGAGATACTGCCGAAGGGGTTTCGCAGCGCGGAGCTCGGCTGGCCCGAGCTGGAGCGCATTCCGCATCCGCCGCACCGGATCCCGCTGCTCGGCGACCTCCTGGGCGCGAGCCGGCGCACACCCCTCCAGGACTCCCTGCGGTACGCCGAAGAGCTGGGGCCGATCTTCCGACGCAAGGCGTTCGGCCGGGAGTTCGTCTTCGTGGGGGGCGCGGCGCTGGCCGCCGACATGGCGGACGAGGCGCGCTTCGCCAAGCACGTGGGGCTGGGCATCGCCAATCTGCGGCCCGTCGTCGGGGACGCCCTGTTCACGGCGTACAACCACGAGCCGAACTGGCAGTTGGCGCACGACGTCCTGGCCCCGGGCTTCAGCCGGGAAGCCATGGCGGCCTACCACCCGATGATGCTGGACGTGGCCGAGCGGCTCACCGGCCACTGGGACCGGGAGCTGGCCGCGGGCCGGGCGGTGGACGTGCCGGGCGACATGACGAAACTGACCCTGGAGACGATCGCCCGCACCGGCTTCGGCCACGACTTCGGCTCCTTCGAACGCGCCCGGCCGCATCCCTTCGTGACGGCGATGGTGGGCACCCTCACCTATGCCCAGCGCCTCAACACGGTGCCGTCCCCCGCCCTGTTGCGGCGGGCCACGCGGCGCAACGAGGCCGACATCGCCTACCTCGACCGCACCGTCGACGACCTGGTGCAGGCCCGCCGGGACCGGGGCGGCCGAGGCGGCGCGGACGGCGGGGACGGTGATCTGCTGGACCGGATGCTCGACACCGCCCACCCCGAGACCGGCGAACGGCTGTCGGCGCGGAATGTGCGGCGTCAGGTCATCACCTTCCTGGTCGCCGGCCACGAGACCACCTCCGGCGCGCTCTCCTTCGCTTTGCACTACCTCTCCGTCAACCCGCGGATCGCGGCCCGCGCCCGCGCCGAGGTGGACCAGGTGTGGGGGGACACGGCGGCGCCGGCCTACGAGCAGGTGGCGAAGTTGCGCTACCTGCGCCGGGTGCTCGACGAGGCGCTGCGGCTGTGGCCGACGGCGCCCGCGTTCGCTCGGGAGGCCCGGGCGGACACGGTGCTGGGCGGGGAGCATCCGATGCGGCGGGGCGGGTGGGCGCTGATCCTCACCGCGATGCTGCACCGGGATCCCGAGGTGTGGGGGCCGGACGCCGACCGCTTCGACCCGGACCGCTTCGAGGCGGCGGCCGTCCGTGCGCGGGCCCCGCACACCTACAAGCCGTGGGGCACCGGGGCGCGGGCCTGCATCGGACGGCAGTTCGCGCTGCACGAGGCCACGCTGGTGCTCGGGCTGCTGCTGCGCCGCTACGAGCTGCGCCCCGACCCGGCCTACCGGCTGCGGGTCACGGAACGGCTGACGCTGATGCCGGAGGGGCTGCGGATGCACCTGGAGCGCCGCACGCCGACGCAGGTTCCGGCGGAGGTGCCGATGCCGATGCCGTCCGGCGTGCCGGTCGACGAGGAGGCCGCGGGGCCGTCCTCAGAGGCGCGGTGCCCAGTGCGCCGGGCGGGTGACTGACTCCGGCAGCCTGGTGCCCGCGCTGCCCCGGGCCGCGTTCAGCTGCGGCTGGGTCAGGAAGATCGCGCCGGTCAGATCGGCGTCCGTGAGGTCGGTGTCGCGCAGGTCGGCGCCTATCAGGTCCGCTCCGCGCAGATCGGCGCCGGTGAGGTCGGCCGCGATCAGGTAGGCGCCGCGGAGGTTCGCGCCGCGCAGCTCGGCGCCCTTGAGGCGGGCGCCCATCAGGTCGGCGCCCCGGCGCTCCTTCTTGCGCCCGCCGATACCGGCCCGGGCGAGTTCGCTGGTCTTCAGCAGCAGTGCGTTGACATCCTGGCGGTGTGCCGGGACGTCGAGCGCGATCAGTTCGTCCGGGTTCAGCCGGGTGAGTTCCTCCGTCGCCCGCAGGGCCCGGCTCAGGTCGCCGTGGATCGGGCGGGCGGCGGGGAGGGTGAGCGCCTCGGCGAGGTACCAGAGGAGTTCGTGGAGTTGCCGGACGACCGGGAACACCTCGGTCATCCGGCGGGCGTCCGCCCGGGTGGCCGTGCGCCGGTCGCGGCCGCCGAAGGTGAGCTGCGAGACCTTCTGGCCGGCGCCGAAGCAGTCGTAGACCGTGCAGCCGGTGAAGCCCTTCTGCCGCAGCCGGGCGTGGATGCCGCAGCGGTGGTCCTCGCCCAGGTTGGGGCACTCCTTGCCCGCCGGCTTGTCGATGGCGAAGTCCGCGGAGCGGGCGAAGGGCAGGGCCACACAGCACAGGCCGAAGCAGTTCTCGCAGTCGCCGCGCAGTCCGGCCCGGTCCGCAGTGGTGTCCGTCGGGTCCGCCGCGTCGTCCGCCGTCGTGTCTCGCATGTCGTCCACCCTAGTGACCTGCGGACTACCGGCTGAAGAGCTCGAAGGCCACGGCCGGGCGGCCGCCGAACCGCTCGCCGACGGACTTCGCCACCCCGGTCAGGAAGCCCCGTACGTAGGTCTCCGGATCCTCGTCGGTGAGCGCGGCGATGTAGGCGCGGTGCTCCAGCAGCGAACCGACCGCGCGCTCCAGGCCCGCCGACGCGTCCATCGCGTGGCTGGGCGTCGCCGATCCGGCCACGGCGACCCAGCGCACGCCGTTCCAGGGTTCGAGGCCCTGCTCGACGAGTTCGGGGAAGATCCATCGGTTCCCGGCGTCCCCCGCCGCGTCCAGGACGGCGCGGCCGACGGCGACGTGGTCGGGGGTGTTCCAGGCGACCCCGCCCCAGGTGTCGCGGTGGTTGAGGGTGATGACGAGTTCGGGGCGGTGCCGGCGGATCGCGGCGGCGATGTCCCGGCGCAGCGGGATCCCGTACTCGATGACGCCGTCCCGGTGGTCGAGGAACTCGACCGCGGAGACGCCGACGACGGCCGCGCTCGCCCGCTGCTCCCGCTCGCGCAGCGGGCCGCACTCGGCCGGCGGGAGGGTGTCGATGCCCGCCTCGCCGCGGGTCGCCAGCACATAGGCGATCTCACGGCCGGCGTCGGTCCAGGCGGCGACGGCCGCGGAGCACCCGTACTCGAGGTCGTCCGGGTGCGCCACCACGGCCAGGGCACGGCTCCAGTCCTCGGGCATGGGCTGGAGCTGGGGGACAGTCGGCTCGGTCATGCTCGAAGACTAATGCGTGACACTGACATCACGCTTCGTCACGGATCAGGGCGAGCAGCCGGTCCAGGACGCGGGGGCCGCCGGCCCGGACGCCGTCGTGTTCGAACTCGTCGGTGACCCAGGTGCGCAGGCCGCGGATCGAGCGGGCGGTGCGCAGCGAGTGGGCGGTGTCGACGTAGAGGTCGTCGTGGTAGATCGCCGCCGCGACCGGGACCTCGTTGGCGGCGAGGCGGGCGGAGTCGTACAGGGGCGGCCAGTCGGTGCGGGCGGCGAGGAGTTCGGCGGTCTCGCGCAGCGGGCGCAGCGCGGGGTCGGTTTCGAACATCCAGGGGTGGATCGTTTCTCCGGTCAGCAGCAGCGGTCCGTCGCCGGTGAGCGTCTTCGCGGCGTCGAACTGCGGGAACTCGGCGCGCACCCGCTCGGCCGACCAGGCGGTGGGGCGCTCGTCCTGGCCGTAGACCGCCTCGTGGACGAGGGCGTAGAGCGGGTGTCCGGCGTAGGAGAGCAGGCCCTGGATCTCCTCCTGGAAGGCGTCGGACAGCTCCGGGCCGTGCGGGGTGGGGACGAAGGCCTCCTCCAGGAGGTGGTGCAGGCGGTGGCTGCCCTCGCTGCCGCCGAGGAGGATGCCGAGGGTCTGGAAGGCCTCGACGGTGAGGCGGTAGCCGTTGGGCAGCGTCACCTCGTGGTGCTGGAGGTGGTCGGCGATGCGGCGGACGCGTTCGACGTCCTGCGGGTAGCGGGCGTAGTGCGCGGCGGCCTTGCGCTCCATGCGCGGGTAGGCGGCGCGGTAGACGTCGTCGGCGTGGGCGTCCAGGGAAGGCAGGCCGCCGGTGATCAGGGCGGCGGCCAGGCCCTCCGGGGCGGTGGAGAGGTAGGTGACCGTGCAGAAGCCGCCGAAGCTCTGGCCGAGCACGGTCCACGGGTCGCCGCCGGTGACCTCGCGGCGGATCAGCTCGCAGTCCCGGACGATCGAGTCGGCCCGGAAGTGCGCGAGGTGGGCGGCCTGTTCGGCGGGGCCGCCGCGCAGCGGGAGCGTCTGGCGGTTGGCCGGGGTGGAGTGGCCGGTGCCCCGCTGGTCGAGCAGGAGGACCCGGTACTCCTTCAGGGCGCGGCCGAGCCAGGCCGGCTTGCCGACGAAGCGGTTGGCGCCGAAGCCGGGGCCGCCTTGCAGGTAGAGGAGCCAGGGCAGGCCCTGGCCGACCTTGTCGCTCGCGACGACCTCACGGGCGTAGAGCCCGATCGTCTCCCCGGTCGGGTCGGCGTGGTCGAGCGGCACGGTGAAGCGGCGGTCGGTGAGTACGACGCCGGGCTGGCGGTAGCTGAGGGACAACAGGGGTCTCCTGGGACGCTCGGTGTGCGGGCCGCGTCCCAGTTCAGCACATGTCCGGTCGGCGCCGGAGCCCGGGGGATCATGACCGGCTGCTGAACGGCCGATCAGCGCGCCGAGAGGCTGGACCTGCGCACCACCAGTTCGGGCTGGAGCACGACCCTGCGGTGTTCGTGCGGGGCGACGGCCACCCCGTTCTCGCTCTCCTCCGTCTCCTCCAGCAGCATCTCGGCGGCCAGGGCGCCCATGGTGACGGCGGGCTGGCGGACCGAGGTGAGGGGGACGGCCGCGGCGGCCGCGAACTCGATGTCGTCGTAGCCGACGATGGCGAGGTCGTCGGGGACGCCGACGCCGGCCGCGTACATGGCTTGCAGGACGCCGAGGGCGAGCAGGTCGTTGGCGCAGAACACGGCGGTCGGGCGGTCGGCGAGGCCGAGGAGGCGGGCGCCCGCGTCCCGGCCGGCGGCCACGTCGAGGCGTTCGGTGGGCAGCTCGCGCAGGGCCTCGGGCCCCAGGCCCGCCTCGGCGAGCGCGTTGAGGGCGCCGGTGCGGCGGTCGCGGACCTGGGTGAAGCCGGGCGGGCCGCTGACATAGGCGAGGGAGCGGTGTCCGGCGTCGATGAGGTGGCGGACCGCGAGCGCGCCGCCCGCCACGTCGTCCACCGACACCGAGCATTCGGTAGTGCCCTCGGAGACCCGGTCGACGAGCACGAAGGGGATGCCGTGCCGACGGAAGGACTCGATGTTGCGGCCGGTGGCGTCGGCCGGGGTGAGCAGCACGCCGCGCACCCGCTGCTCGGCGAAGAGCGACAGGTACTCGGCCTCCTCGCCGGCGCTCTCGGCGCTGTTGCAGACCATCACGCCGAGCCCGGCGTCCCGGGCGGCCCGTTCGGCGCCGCGGGCGACGTCCACGAAGAAGGGGTTGCCCATGTCGAGGACGAGCAGCCCCATGATGCGGCTGCGCCCCGCGCGCAGCTGGCGGGCGGACTCGCTGCGGACGTAGCCGAGCCGGTCTATCGCCGAGAGCACGCGTGCCCGGGTCTCGGTGGCGACGGTGTCCGGGCGGTTGATGACGTTGGACACCGTGCCGACGGAGACTCCGGCGGCTCGGGCGACGTCCTTGATACCCACCGAATGGGCCATCAGGCGGGGACCTCCAGGTGAACGGGGCACGGCGGGACGGCCTTCACATTACCGTCGTCCCGCCGGGCCCCTGTCCGCGTAAGGGTGCGGATCATGCGGGCAGTGCGAAGTCGATGACATGGAGCGCCGACGGGGTCGTCCCGGTCGACTTCTCCTGGTACATGAACGACAGCACGTTGTCGGCCCCGACCCGCAGTTCGTCGATGACGACCTCGCCGAAGGCGTTCAGGCCGGTGCCGTCGAAGAGGACCGTCCAGTCGGTGTGGCCGGAGGCCTTGGAGGCGCCGGCGATCCGGCCGAAGGGGAAGATCGCGTAGGCGTTGTCGTACTTGTCCAGGACGAGTTTGGTGCGCTGGCTGGAGCCGAGGACGACGGGGATCTCCGTCTTCTGCCAGGTGCCGGCGGAGTTCTTGCGCACGTGGAAGGCGCGGCCGTTGGCGGTGCGGTCGCTGACGTAAGCGGTGGTGCACTGGCCGAAGCGGCCGGGGACGTAGCTGATGATCGCGTGCGGCAGGCCGGTGGAGTCGGTGGCCTGGCTCTCCTGGTTCATCAGGGAGTGGTCGGGGTTGAGCGCGTCCACGACGAGTCCGCCGTCGGTGACGGCCACCTTGTCGGAGCCGCCCGTGGTGCCGACGGCGGTGCCCGCGTCGTTGCGCCAGGTCCGGCCGCGGTCGTCGGAGTAGACGTAGCCGGTGTCGTGGTTGGTGATGCCGCCGCCGGAGCACATCACGGCGCCGTTCTGCTCGCGCCAGGTGAAGAACGCGTGCAGGCGGCCGTTGACGTCGTAGTCGATGCCGTGCAGGTACATGTTGCGGACGGTCGACGTGCCGTGCTCGCTGGTGTAGGAGCCGGTGGAGCTGGACCACTCGCCGAGGTTCGTCCAGGTCGAGCCGTCGTACTCGGCGAGCGCGTTGCGGCCGTTGCCGGAGACGCCGGCCCGGTAGCTGAGCTGGAGCCTGCCCTCGGGGGTGGCGACGAACTGCGGGTAGGTGAACTGGGCGGTGAGCGCGAGCCCGTCGAGGGTGGTCTGGACGGCGCCGAAGACGGACGAGGTCCAGGCGGTGCCCGCCGGGTCGTCGAGGAGTCCGGCGGCCGACTTCACGTAGAAGAAGCCGTCGCTGTGGGAGTCCATGTTGAGGTGCAGCCGGCCGTCGACCCGGGAGACGCCCATGGAGATGACGTTGTGCGAGTCGCTGGCCTTGAGCTGGTGGGAGAGGGTGACGGTGGACCAGGCGACGCCGCCGAGGACGCGGCGGGCGACGACCGCGTTCCTGGTGGCGGTGTACCAGGCGGCGTACTGGTAGCCCTTGTAGGTCAACAGGCCGTTCTTCTGGAACGAGTTGTTGTTGACCAGGCCGTCGTAGGACACGAAGAAGATCGCCGTCGCGTCGAGCCGGGTGGTGCCCGTCCGGGTGACCGAGGGGCCCGGGTCGGCCGCCCGGGCGGTGCCGGCGGCCAGGGCGGGGGTCGCCACGGCCCCGGCGAGGGCGGCTCCGAGCAGCGTACGTCTGTTCATCTCGCAACCTTTCGTCGTCACACGAGGTGGAACACTTCGGTGAGCGGTTTCATCGCCTCGTCGGGGCGGGATCCGTCGAGCGACTCGAAGAACGGGGACATCTCGGCCTGCCAACGGGCGTTGACGTCGGTGGCCTCCATGCCCGCGAGGGCGGCTGCGAAATCCTCGGTCTCCAGATAGCCGACGAGCAGGCCGTCGTCTCTGAGGAAGAGCGAGTAGTTGTGCCAGCCGGTGGCCGAGAGAGCTTCCAGCATCTCCGGCCACACGGCGGCGTGGCGTTCGCGGTACTCGGCGATGCGGTCCGGTCGGACCTTGAGCAGGAAACAGACGCGCTGCATGAAGTACCGCTCCCAGTGGGGTGGGTGACAGGGGATCAGAACAGGGGGATCAGAAGTTGAACTGGTCGATGTTCTTGGCGTCGAACACGGTCGGCTTGCCGAGGCTGATCACGCCGTCCTTGCCGATGGTGTACGTGGTGCCGCCGGCCTTGAAGGTCTCGCCCTCCTTGCCGGTGATCTGGCCCGAGACCAGCGCGACGGCGGTCTGCGCGGCCAGCGCACCGAGCTTCGAGGGGTCCCACAGCTCGAACGCCTCGACGGTGCCGTCCTTGACGTAGTTGCGCATGTCGTTGGGGGTGCCGAGGCCGGTCAGCTTGACCTTGCCCTTGTACTTGGAGCCCGACAGGTACTGGGCGGCCGCCTTGATGCCGACGGTGGTCGGGGAGATGATCCCCTTCAGGTTCGGGTACTCCTGGAGCAGGCCCTGGGTCTGCTGGAAGGACTGCTGGGCGTCGTCGTTGCCGTACGCGACCTTGACGAGCTTGACGTCCTTGTACTTGGCGTCCTTCAGCTCGTCCTTCATGAAGTCGATCCAGGTGTTCTGGTTCGTCGCCGTCTGCGCGGCGGACAGGATCGCGATCTCGCCCTTGTAGCCGATCTGTTCGGCGAGCAGCTGCACCTCGGTGCGGCCCAGGTCCTCGGCGGACGCCTGCGAGACGAAGGCGTTGCGGCACTCGGGGTTGGTGTCCGAGTCGTAGGTGACGACCTTGATGTCGTTGCTCATCGCCTGCTTGAGCGCGGTGCACAGGGCGCCCGGGTCCTGCGCGGACACGGCCATCGCGTCGACCTGCTGCTGGGTCAGGGTGTTGACGTACGACACCTGCCCCGAGGTGTCCGTGGCGCTGGACGGGCCGACCTCCTTGTAGCTGGAGCCCAGCTCCTTGAGGGCCGCCTCGCCGCCCTTGTCGGCGGAGGTGAAGTAGGGGTTGTTGACCTGCTTCGGCAGGAAGCCGACGGTCAGGCCCTTCTTGGTGGCCGCGTTGGGGTCGGCCTTCCCGCCGGAGGCCGCGGCGCCGGTGGACTCGTTCTTCACGTCCTCCTTGGTGGTGCCGCCGCAGGCGGTCGCGGCGAGGGAGAGGGAGGAGACGACGGCGAGAGCCGCACAGGCACGGCGCAGGGATGACTTACGCATGGTGGTGTCGGTCCTTTACGAGAAGGGCTGGGGAGGGCTGTTTCTCAGGCCGTCGTGGTCGAGGCCGCGGCTCTACGGCCCGCCCTGGCGACGGAGATCTGCCGTGCGACCCGGGGGGCGAGCACGGAGACGACGAGCAGAACGCCGGTGACGACGATCTGCGACTGTGCGGAGACGTCCTGGAGGCTCATGACGTTCTGGAGCGCGCCGAGCAGGAAGACGCCGGCGATGGCGCCGCCGAGCGTGCCCTTCCCGCCGTCGAAGTCGATGCCGCCGAGCAACACCGCGGCGATGACGGAGAGTTCGAGGCCGGTGGCGTTGTCGTAGCGGGCGCTGGCGTAGTGCAGGGCCCAGAAGATGCCGGTGAGGGAGGCCATCAGGCCGGTCGTCGTGAACAGGATCAGCTTCTGCCGCTTGACGCGGATGCCGGCGAACCGGGCGGCCTCCTCGCTGGCGCCGGTGGCGAACACCGAGCGGCCGAACGGGGTGGCGTGCAGCACGACCACGGCGATCGCGAGGAGCACGACGAAGGGCAGGAAGGCCTGCGGGAGGAAGCTGTCCCCGACGCGTCCGGCCGCGAAGTCCAGGTACTGGGTGGGGAAGTCGGTCACCGCGTCGGAGCCGAGCACGATCTGGGCGATGCCCCGGTAGGCGGCGAGGGTGCCGATGGTGACGGCGAGCGAGGGCAGGCCCAGCCGGGTGACGAGCAGACCGTTGATCAGGCCGCAGACCACGCCGATCAGCAGGCAGATCGGGATGATCGCCTCGATGGTCAGGCCCTGGTTCCACAGGGCTCCCATGACCGCGCCGGACAGACCGGCCGTGGAGGCCACCGACAGGTCGATCTCGCCGGAGACGACCAGCAGGGTCATCGGCAGGGCGATCAGCGCGATCGGCAGGGTGTTGCCGATCAGGAACGACAGGTTCAGCGCGTTGCCGAAGCCGTCGACCGTGGAGAAGGAGAACAGCAGCAGGACGATCAGGAGGGCGCCGACGACCGTGTCCCAGCGGACGGCGCGGGTGAGCGACTCAGGCATGGCCCGCGTCTCCCTTCGTGACGGTGGTCTTCTCGGGGGCCGTGGTGCTCCTGGCGGCGGCCGACTTCTTCTTCAGGGCGGACGCCACCCGCAGCGCCACGATCCGGTCGACGGCGATGGCCAGCAGGAGCAGCACGCCGTTGATGGCGAGCACCCAGACCGAGCTGACGCCGAGGGCGGGCAGGACGCTGTTGATGGAGGTGAGGAGCAGCGCGCCGAGGGCCGCGCCGTAGACGCTGCCGGAGCCGCCGGTGAAGACGACTCCGCCGACCACGACGGCGCTGACGACGGTGAGTTCGTAGCCGTTTCCGGTGCTGGAGTCGACGTTGCCGAACCGGGCCAGGTACATCGCCCCGGCGAGCCCGGCGAGGCCGCCGCAGAAGGTGTAGGCGACCAGGATCCGCTTGCGGACCGGGATGCCGGCGAGGCGGGCGGCCTCCGGGTTGGAGCCGAGCGCGTACAGCTCGCGGCCGCTGCCGAAGTGCTTGAGGTAGTAGGCGGCTCCGATCAGGACGACGACGGCGATCAGGGCGAGCCAGGGCACGGCGGAGAGGCCGCCGGAGCCGAAGTCGACGAAGGAGCCGGGCAGGTCGGCCGCGGTGATCTGGCGGGAGCCGACCCAGATGGAGTCGATGCCGCGGATGATGTACAGCGTGCCGAGGGTGACCACGAGGGCGGGCACCTGGCCGAGGCTGACCAGGAGGCCGTTGAGGAGCCCGAAGCCGACGCCCGTCAGGATCGCCAGCACGATCGCGATGACCGGGTTGCCGCCGCCCTGCAGATAGGTGCCCGTGGCGAAGGCGGAGATGCCGAGCGTGGAGCCGACCGACAGGTCGACGTTGCGGGTGATGACGACCAGGGACTGACCGGTGGCGACCAGCACCAGGATCGTCGCGTTCAGCAGCAGGTCCTTGATGCCCTGCTCGGACAGGAACTCGCTGTTGCCGGCCTGGGTGACGGCGATCATCACCAGGAAGACGGCCAGGATGGCGAGTTCGCGCATTTTGAAGACGCGGTCGACCAGCCGGGTGCCGCTGGACTTCGGCGCCTCGGCGACGGGCGCCTCGTGGGACGTGGTCACCGTCATGCGGCGGCCCTCCCGGTGGCTGCGGCCATCACGGTTTCCTCGGTGGCTTCGGTGCGGGGGATCTCGGCGGTGATCCGGCCCTCGTGCATCACCAGCACGCGGTCGGCCATGCCGAGGATCTCGGGCAGGTCGGAGGAGATCATCAGGACGGCGACCCCGTCGGCGGCCAGCTCGCTCAGCAGCCGGTGCACCTCGGCCTTGGTGCCGACGTCGATGCCGCGTGTCGGCTCGTCGACGATCAGCACCCTGGGCCCGGTGGCGAGCCACTTGGCGAGGACGACCTTCTGCTGGTTGCCGCCGGACAGCGTGTTGACGGTGTCGGCGATCCGGGCGTACTTCACCTGGAGCTTGACCGCCCAGTCGAGGGAGCGGCTGCGCTCGGCGCCGCGGTCCATCAGACCGGCCCTGACGGTCGTGCGCAGGCCGGTCAGGCCGATGTTCCGCTCGATGGACATGTCCATCACCAGGCCCTGGGCGCGCCGGTCCTCGGGGACCAGGGCGAGGCCCGCGGACATCGCGGCGGAGGGCGCGCCGTTGGTGAGCCGG
The DNA here is from genome assembly GCF_053594615.1 of Streptomyces sp. NPDC001858. Lineage (NCBI taxonomy): Bacteria > Bacillati > Actinomycetota > Actinomycetes > Kitasatosporales > Streptomycetaceae > Streptomyces > Streptomyces sp. NPDC001858. The sequence continues at coordinate 124,151 of NZ_JBSFEV010000008.1, read as the reverse complement.
CGGCCGTCCACGGAGACCTCTCCGGCGTCCCAGCGGTCGATGCCGAAGACCGCGCGGGCGACCTCGGTGCGGCCGGCGCCGACGAGTCCGGCGAGGCCGACGATCTCGCCGCGCCGGACCTCGAAGGAGACGTCGGTGAAGACGCCCTCGCGGGTCAGCCGGCGCACGCTGAGGGCGACCTCGCCCGGGGTGACGTCCTGCTTGGGGTAGAGCTCGTCGAGGTCGCGGCCGACCATCCGGCGGACCAGGTCGTCCTCGGTCATGCCCGCGATGGGCTCGCTGGCGATCCAGGCGCCGTCGCGCAGGGTCGTCACCCGCTGGCAGATCTCGAAGATCTCCTCCAGGCGGTGGGAGATGAACAGCACGGCCGCGCCCTGTTCGCGCAGGGTGCGCACGACCTTGAAGAGACGGGCGACCTCGCTGCCGGTGAGGGCGGCGGTCGGCTCGTCCATGATCAGGACGCGGGCGTCGAAGGAGAGCGCCTTGGCGATCTCGACGATCTGCTGGTCGGCGATGGACAGCCCGCGCGCCGGACGGTCGGGGTCGAGGTCGACGCCCAGCCGGCTCATCAGCGCGGCGGTCTCGGCGTGGGTGGCCTTGTGGTCGATGCGGCCGAGGGTGCGCCGGGGCTGGCGGCCCATGAAGATGTTCTCGGCGATCGAAAGGTCGGGGAAGAGCGTGGGCTCCTGGTAGATCACGGCGATGCCGGCGTCGCGGGCGTCGCCGGGACCGTGGAAGGCGACGGGCTCGCCGTCGAGCAGCACCCGGCCCGCGTCGGGTCGGTGCACCCCCGCAAGGGTCTTGATGAGGGTCGACTTGCCCGCGCCGTTCTCGCCGGCGAGAGCGTGCACCTCGCCGGGGAACAGCTCCAGGGAGACGCCCCGCAGGGCGCGTACGGCGCCGAAGGACTTGGTCACGTCCTTCAGTGCCAGCACCGGTGGTGCTCCCGTGTCGGACGGGTGGGTCATGGGTGGCTCCTCGACGACGTCCGCGCACCGTTCCCACCGAGTACCGGGGGGCCGTCACGACGTCGTGAAAGGTTTCAACTGGATTGCCGGGACGTTAGACATGGGCGGCATGTCACGTCAATGGGTCCGTCTCGAAAAGTTTTCGATAGCCGAAGGTCACGCGAGGGTCACGGACAACAGTCCTGGCCGAAGGGGTTGACACTCCCCCGGCAGCCTCATAGCTTCCCGTTCTGAATCGTTTCATCCGGGAGTTGTTCCGGACCGATGTCTCAGGAGCCCGAAGTGACCGACCTCGCCGCGGTGAAGGCCGCGCTGAAGACCCAGGCCGTCGAGACGCCGTCATGGGCGTACGGGAACTCGGGGACCCGCTTCAAGGTGTTCGCGCAAGCGGGCGTCCCGCGCACCCCGCAGGAGAAACTGGACGACGCGGCGCAGGTGCACGCGTTCACCGGAGTGGCCCCGACCGTGGCGCTGCACATCCCCTGGGACAAGGTGGAGGACTACTCCGCACTTGCGAAACACGCCGAGGACCGGGGCGTGAAGCTGGGGGCGATCAACTCCAACACCTTCCAGGACGACGCCTACAAGCTGGGCAGCATCTGCCACCCGGAGGCGGCGGTCCGCCGCAAGGCGCTCGATCATCTGCTGGAGTGCGTCGACATCATGGACGCGACCGGCTCCGCCGATCTGAAGCTGTGGTTCGCCGACGGCACGAACTATCCCGGGCAGGACGACCTCCGCGAGCGGCAGGACCGGCTGGCGGAGGGGCTGGCCGAGGTGTACGAGCGGCTCGGGGACGGGCAGCGGATGCTGCTGGAGTACAAGTTCTTCGAGCCGGCCTTCTACGCGACGGACGTCCCGGACTGGGGCACCGCGTACGCGCACTGTCTCAAGCTCGGCCCGAAGGCGCAGGTCGTGGTCGACACCGGGCACCACGCGCCGGGGACCAACATCGAGTTCATCGTCGCCACGCTGCTGCGGGAGGGGAAGCTCGGCGGGTTCGACTTCAACTCGCGGTTCTACGCGGACGACGACCTGATGGTGGGCGCGGCCGATCCCTTCCAGCTGTTCCGGATCATGTACGAGGTCGTGCGTGGGGGCGGTTTCACCTCCGAGGTGGCGTTCATGCTCGACCAGTGCCACAACATCGAGGCGAAGATTCCGGCGATCATCCGGTCCGTGATGAATGTGCAGGAGGCGACGGCGAAGGCGTTGCTGGTCGATCGCTCGGCGTTGGGCTCCGCCCAGGCTGCGGGGGATGTGCTGGAGGCCAACGCCGTGGTGATGGATGCGTACAACACGGATGTGCGTCCGCTTCTTCGTGAGGTGCGGGAGGAGATGGGGTTGGACCCCGAGCCGCTTGTGGCGTACCGCCGATCCGGATGGGCCGAGAAGGTTGTTGCTGAGCGGGTTGGTGGGGAACAGGCCGGTTGGGGCGCGTAAGCGTCTGCCTGGATCTGTTTCGTCGCGGAGTGCGGGCCGGATGTGGCTGGTCGCGCAGTTCCCCGCGCCCCTAGGGAATGCACTCATCCTCTTTCAAGTAAGGACCCCAAGTTCATGGCACCGCACCCCGAAGCCGCTGCTCTCCTGGCCCGGTCGCACCGGCTGGGCGCTGATCCGCGGAACACCAACTACGCCGGCGGGAATACCTCCGCCAAGGGCGTCGACACCGACCCTGTGACGGGTGGGGGCGTCGAGCTGATGTGGGTGAAGGGGTCCGGGGGGGACCTCGGGACGCTCACCGAGGCGGGGCTCGCCGCGTTGCGGCTGGACCGGCTGCGGGCGCTCGTCGACGTCTACCCGGGGGTCGAGCGCGAGGACGAGATGGTCGCCGCGTTCGACTACTGCCTGCACGGCAAGGGCGGGGCGGCGCCGTCCATCGACACCGCGATGCACGGGCTCGTGGACGCCGCGCATGTGGATCATCTGCACCCGGACTCCGGGATCGCGCTCGCCTGCGCGGCCGACGGGGAGAAGCTGACCGCCGAGTGTTTCGGGGACACCGTGGTGTGGGTGCCCTGGCGGCGGCCCGGGTTCCAGCTGGGTCTCGACATCGCCGCCGTGAAGGCCGCCAACCCGCAGGCCGTCGGGTGTGTGCTCGGCGGGCACGGGATCACCGCATGGGGCGCCACCTCCGAGGAGTGCGAGCGCAACTCGCTGCACATCATCCGCACGGCGGAGGCTTTCCTGGCGGAGAAGGGCCGGGCCGAGCCGTTCGGGGCGGTCCTCGCCGGGTACGAGGCGCTGCCCGAGGGCGAGCGGCGGGAGCGGGCCGCCGCGCTCGCGCCGTATGTGCGGGCGATCGCCTCGCAGGACCGGCCGCAGGTCGGGCACTTCGACGACTCGGAGGCCGTCCTCGACTTCCTGGCGCGGACCGAGCATCCGCGGCTCGCCGCGCTCGGCACCTCGTGCCCCGACCACTTCCTGCGGACCAAGGTCCGGCCGCTGGTGCTGGACCTGCCGCCCGGCGCCCCGGTGGCGGACGCGGTCGCGCGGCTGAAGGAGCTGCACGCCGAGTACCGCGAGGAGTACGCCGCCTACTACCGGCGGCACGCCGACGCCGACTCCCCCGCCATGCGGGGCGCCGACCCGGCGATCGTGCTGGTGCCGGGCGTGGGCATGTTCTCCTTCGGCAAGGACAAGCAGACCGCCCGGGTCGCGGGTGAGTTCTATGTCAACGCCGTCAATGTGATGCGCGGGGCCGAGGCGGTGTCGACGTACGCGCCGATCGAGGAGTCGGAGAAGTTCCGCATCGAGTACTGGGCGCTGGAGGAGGCCAAGCTTCAGCGGATGCCGAAGCCGAAGCCGCTCGCCACCCGGGTGGCGCTGGTGACGGGGGCCGGGAGCGGGATCGGCAAGGCGATCGCGGGCCGGCTGGTCGCGGAGGGCGCGTGTGTCGTCGTCGCCGATCTGAACGGCGAGAACGCCGCCGCCGTCGCGCAGGAGCTCGGCGGGGCCGACAAGGCGGTGGCCGTCACGGTCGACGTGACGTCCGAGGAGCAGATCCGGCAGGCGTTCCAGGCCGCCGCGCTCGCGTTCGGCGGGGTCGACCTCGTCGTCAACAACGCCGGGATCTCCATCTCCAAGCCGCTGCTGGAGACGTCCGCGAAGGACTGGGATCTGCAGCACGACATCATGGCCCGCGGGTCGTTCCTCGTCTCGCGGGAGGCGGCGCGGGTGATGATCGCGCAGGAGCTGGGCGGCGACATCGTCTACATCGCATCGAAGAACGCGGTCTTCGCCGGCCCCAACAACATCGCCTACTCCGCCACCAAGGCCGACCAGGCCCATCAAGTGCGGCTGCTGGCAGCCGAGTTGGGCGAGCACGGGATTCGCGTCAACGGCGTCAACCCCGATGGCGTGGTGCGCGGGTCCGGGATCTTCGCGGGCGGCTGGGGCGCGCAGCGGGCGGCGGTGTACGGGGTCGAGGAGGCGAAGCTCGGCGAGTTCTACGCGCAGCGGACCATCCTCAAGCGGGAGGTGCTGCCCGAGCATGTCGCGAACGCCGTCTTCGCCCTCACCGGCGGGGAGTTGACCCACACCACAGGTCTGCACATCCCGGTCGACGCCGGCGTCGCGGCTGCCTTCCTGCGGTGACGGGCGTGAAGTCGTACGCCGCCGTCGACCTCGGCGCGTCCAGCGGGCGCGTCATGGTCGGCCGCGTCGGCCCGGACTCGCTGGAGCTGACCGAGGCACACCGGTTCGCGAACCGTCCCGTGAGGGTGCCGGAGGGGCTGCGGTGGGATGTGCTGGCCCTGTACGCGGGGGTACTGGACGGGCTGCGGGCGGCCGGCCCGGTGGACTCCGTCGGCATCGACAGCTGGGCCGTGGACTACGGCCTGCTGGACGCCGACGGGGCCCTGCTCGGCAACCCGGTGCACTACCGGGACGCCCGCACCGAGGGTGTCGCGGAGAAGGTGTGGGGCACGGTTCCGGCGGCCGAGCTGTACGCGGCCACGGGACTGCAGTACGCGCCGTTCAACACCCTGTACCAGTTGACGGCCGCCGCCTCCTCGGCCCAACTCGCGCAGGCCCGGCGGCTGTTGCTCATCCCCGATCTGCTCGCGTACTGGCTGACGGGCGAGCAGGGCACGGAGCTGACCAACGCCTCGACGACCCAGCTGATCGATCCCCGCACCCGCGACTGGTCCTACGACGTCGCCGCCCGGCTCGGCATCGACCTCGGCCTGTTCGCCCCGCTGCGGCAGCCCGGCGATCCGGCGGGGCTGCTGCGGCCGGAGGTGCTGGAGCAGACCGGGCTGAGCGGTCCGGTGCCGGTGACGACCGTCGGCTCGCACGACACCGCGTCCGCGGTGGCCGCCGTCCCCGCCACCGGCGAGCGGTTCGCCTACATCTGCACCGGCACCTGGTCGCTGGCCGGGCTGGAGCTGACGTCGCCCGTGCTCACCGAGGACAGCCGCGCCGCCAACTTCACCAACGAGCTGGGGCTGGACGGCACGGTCCGCTACCTGCGCAACATCATGGGGCTGTGGCTGCTCCAGGAGTGCGTCCGGGCCTGGGGGGACCCGGAGCTGGGCGGGCTGCTGCGGGAGGCGGCCGCCGTGCCCGCGCTGCGGTCGGTGGTGGACGCCGGGGACGCCGCGTTCCTGGCGCCCGGGCGGATGCCGGAGCGGATCGCCGAGGCGTGCCGCGCCTCCGGGCAGCCGGTGCCCGAGACGCCCGGCGAGGTCACGCGCTGCATCCTCGACTCGCTCGCGCTGGCGCACCGCAGGGCGATCGAGGACGCCCAGCGGCTCGCCGGCCATCCCGTGGACGTGGTGCACATCGTCGGCGGCGGCACCCGCAACGCGCTGCTGTGCCAGCTCACCGCCGACGCCTGCGGGCTGCCCGTGGTGGCCGGGCCGACGGAGGCGGCCGCGCTCGGCAATGTGCTCGTCCAGGCCCGGACGCACGGCCTGGTCGGCGACCGCGCCGACATCCGGCGGCTGCTCGCCCGTACCCAGCCGCTGACGCGCTACGAGCCGCAGGGCGGCACCGGGCGATGGCGTGAGGCTCAGGCCCGGCTCACCGCGCGGTGAGCCGGGGTCTCCCCCGGGGCCTTGGACCGGACTACCCTGCACTCATCCGATGATCTACCGCTAGGAGCCGCGATGCGTGTCGCACTGTTCCTGACCTGTGTCAACGACACGCTCTATCCAAACACCGGCCGCGCCGTGGTGAAACTGCTGACCAGGCTGGGGGTCGAGGTCGATTTCCCGATGGCCCAGACCTGCTGCGGGCAGGCCCACTACAACACCGGCTACCGCCATGAGGCCGAGCCGCTCGCCCGGCATTTCTCCGATGTCTTCGGCGAGTACGAGGCGATCGTGACGCCGTCGGGGTCGTGCGGGGCGATGGTGCGGGAGCTGTATCCGCGGATGGGCGAGCGGGCCCGCGCCGAGGGCCGCGGTGACACCCTGGCCGCCACGTTGGCGCCGGTGGTGCCGAAGACGTACGAGCTCACCGAGTTCCTGGTGGACGTGCTCGGGGTGACGGACGTCGGCGCGTACTACCCGCACACGGTGACCTACCACCCGACCTGCCACGGGCTGCGGAGCCTGGGCCTCGGGGAGCGGCCCCGGCGGCTGCTCCAGGCGGTCAAGGGGCTGGAGCTGGTGGAGCTGCCCGGCGCCGACGAGTGCTGCGGCTTCGGCGGGACGTTCGCGCTGAAGAACGCCGACGTCTCGGCGGCGATGGGCGCCGACAAGGTGCGCAACGCGCAGTCGACCGGCGCCGAGGTGCTGTGCGCGGCGGACAACTCCTGTCTGATGCACATCGGCGGGACCATGACCCGGCTGAGGACGGACATGCGGCCGGTGCACATCGCGGAGATCCTGGCGAGCACGGAAGGGGATGCGGCCCTGTGAGCGGGACGTTCGTCGGGATGCCGGCGTTTCCGCAGGCGGCGCGCGAGGCGGTCGGCAACGCGACCCTGCGCGGCAATCTGCGGCACGCCACCCACACCATCCGCGCCAAGCGCGCGAAGGCGGTCGCCGAGGTCTCCGACTGGGCGGAGCTGCGGGAGGCCGGCAAGCGGATCAAGGACCACACGCTCCGTCATCTCGACCGGTATCTGGTCCAGTTGGAGGAGTCGGTCGTGGCGGCGGGCGGCACGGTCCACTGGGCCGCCGACGCGGCCGAGGCCAACGACATCGTGACCCAACTCGTCAAGATGACCGGCGAGTCGGAGGTCGTCAAGGTCAAGTCCATGGCCACGCAGGAGATCGGGCTCAACGAGGCCCTGCTCGAAGCGGGCATCCGCGCCTACGAGACCGATCTCGCCGAGCTGATCGTGCAGTTGGGCGACGACCGCCCGTCGCACATCCTCGTCCCGGCCATCCACCGCAACCGGGGCGAGATCCGGGACATCTTCCGCCAGGAGATGAGCGAGTGGGGCCGGCCGGCCCCGGAGGGCCTCACCGACACGCCCGCCGAACTCGCCGAGGCGGCGCGCCTGCATCTGCGCGAGAAGTTCCTGCGGGCCAAGGTCGGCGTCTCCGGCGCGAACTTCATGGTCGCCGAGACCGGCACGCTGGTGGTCGTGGAGTCCGAGGGCAACGGGCGGATGTGCCTCACCCTGCCCGAGACGCTGATCTCGGTCGTCGGCATCGAGAAGATCGTGCCGACCTGGCGGGACCTGGAGGTCTTCCTGCAGACGCTCCCCCGCTCCTCGACGGCGGAGCGCATGAACCCGTACACGTCGACCTGGACCGGCACGACGGACGGCGACGGACCGCAGACCTTCCATCTGGTGCTGCTGGACAACGGCCGCACCGACACCCTCGCCGACGAGGTCGGCCGCCAGGCCCTGCGCTGCATCCGCTGCTCGGCCTGTCTGAACGTCTGCCCGGTGTACGAGCGGGCCGGCGGACATGCCTACGGCTCGGTCTACCCGGGCCCGATCGGCGCGATCCTCAGCCCGCAGCTGCGGGGCACCGCCAGCGAGATCGACGCCTCGCTGCCGTACGCCTCCTCGCTGTGCGGGGCCTGCTACGAGGTCTGCCCGGTCGCCATCGACATCCCCGAGGTGCTGGTGCATCTGCGGGAGCGGATCGTCGAGGGCGGGCCGGTGACGCGGGAGGGCAACAAGACGGTCCTCAAGCCGGCCAAGGGGCATGCCGCCGAGCGGGCGGCGATGCGCGCGGCCCGCTGGGCCTTCTCCCACCCCGGCGCGCTGCGCACCGGCCAACGGCTGGCCTCCCGCACCCGCCGCCTGCACCCCCGGACGCTGCCCGGCCCCGGCCGGGCGTGGAGCGGCACCCGGGATCTGCCGGCCGTGCCCGCGGAGCCGTTCCGCGACTGGTGGCAGCGGACGAACGGCGGCACGGACGAGAAGGGGGCGGCGAAGTGAGCAGCAGGGAACGGATCCTGGGCCGGGTGCGGCGCGCGCTGGCCGACGTGGGGCCGGACGACCCGCCGTACGCGGACGCCGTCGCGCGCGACTATCTGCGCGAGCACGGCGAGCGGAGCGTCGAGGAGACGGTGGAGCTTCTGGCGGAGAACCTGGCGGACTACCGGGCGATCGTGCACCGCACCGACGGCGAGCGACTGCCACACCTGGTCGGGCGGTTGCTCGCCGAGCGCGGCGCACGTCAGGTGCTGGCGCCGCCGGGACTGCCGCCGCGGTGGCTGTCAGCGGTCGACGCGCCCCGGGTGGACGACCGCGCGGACAGCACCGCCGACGAGCTGGACGAGGTGGCGAGCGTGGTCACCGGCTGCGCCCTCGCCATCGCCGAGACCGGCACGATCGTGCTCGACGGCGGCCCGGACCAGGGCCGTCGCCGGATCACCCTGATCCCCGACCACCACATCTGTGTCGTCCGGGTCCCCGACCAGGTCGTCTCCTCGGTGCCCCAGGCTCTCGAACGCCTGGACCCGAGGCGCCCGTTGACCTGGATCTCCGGGCCTTCGGCGACCAGCGACATCGAGCTGGACCGGGTGGAGGGGGTGCACGGTCCGCGCACCCTGGAGGTGATCCTGGTGGCGTCGGCCGAGACTCAGGAGTAGGTCATCGCACAGCCGTGCCGCAGGGAGTACTGGGCGGCCCGCAGGTACACCGCGGTGTAGAACGCCGCGGCCAGGTCGTCGGCCCAGGGGCCGGGCCGGGCCGCGGCGGCCTGCTCCCCTTCGCCCTCCAGGAACCACAGGGTGAGTTCGAGGTTGCCGAAGGTCGCCGGTATCAGGTCCAGCGGCAGGGCGAGCGCTTCGGCGAGCCGCTCGGCGAGGGCGAGGACGTACGGCGCTCCGACGACCACCGTCTCGTCCACGTACGCGGAACCGAAGGGCAGCTCGATGCTCTCCGCCAGCGCGAACGGGACCAGGAGCGTCCAGCCGAGGAGGGTCCGGTGCTCCTCGGGGGTGAGCCGCGCCCGGCACAGCGCGTCGAAGCCGTCCATCGACGGGCTCATCTTCTCCTCGAACCAGCCCTTGGCCTCGGGCCGGCCCGCTTCGTACGGCGGCAGCCCGCGCCGCGCCAGCTCCTCGTTCAGTGCCGAGGCGACGTCTGCGCGGCCGTCCTCCCCGGGCGCCGACCAGTCTTCCGCGCTCACGCTCACCAGATACACACCCATGATCGCAACGTACCGCGCGCCACTGACAACGGCTCCGACCGCTGATGACAAAGCCGGTGAACAAGCGCTTAGATAGTGAGCGGATCAAGCCCAGCCCAGCACAGTCCAGCACAGCAGAGCTCAGCACAGCAGAGCTCAGCTCGGCTCAGCACAGCTCGCGCCGTTCGCCCGGAGGTCTTGTTGTTCACGTCCGTCGACGATGTCTCCGCCCGACTCGCCGAGAGCGGCTATCTGGCCTCCCCCGCCGTCGCCACCACCGTCTTCCTCGCCGACCGGCTCGGCAAGCCGCTGCTGGTGGAGGGCCCGGCCGGGGTCGGCAAGACGGAACTCGCCAAGGCCGTCGCGCGGGTGGCGGACGCCCGGCTGGTGCGGCTGCAGTGCTACGAGGGCGTCGACGAGTCCCGGGCGCTGTACGAGTGGAACCACGCCAAGCAGCTGCTGCGCATCAGCGCGGGCCGCGACGAGACATGGGACGAGACCCGCACCGACATCTTCAGCGAGGAGTTCCTCCTCCCGCGCCCGCTGCTGACCGCCATCCGCGGCGACGAGCCGACCGTGCTGCTGATCGACGAGACCGACAAGGCCGACGTCGAGGTGGAGGGACTGCTCCTCGAAGTGCTCAGCGACTTCCAGGTCACCGTCCCCGAGCTGGGCACGATCACCGCGACCCGCCGCCCCTTCGTCGTCCTCACCTCGAACGCGAGCCGTGAGCTGTCGGAGGCGCTGCGCCGCCGCTGTCTGTTCCTGCACATCGGGTTCCCGGAGGAGGAGCTGGAGCGGCGGATAGTCCGGCTGAAGGTGCCCGGCATCGAGGCGGCGCTGGCCGAGTCGGTGGTCCGGGTGGTCGGCGCGCTGCGGGCGATGGACCTGCGCAAGGCGCCTTCCGTCGCCGAGACGATCGACTGGGCGCGCACCCTGCTCGCGCTCGGCGCCACCGCCCTCGACGAGAGGATCGTCCGGGACAGTCTGGGCGTGATCCTCAAGCACCAGGACGACATCCTCAAGGCCGGCGCCAAGCTCGACCTGGACGCCGGGTGAGCGCCGAGGCCGCCGACCGGCTGGTCGGCTTCGTCGCCGCGCTGCGCGCGCACGGCCTGCGCGTCGGCACCGGCGAGACGGTGGACGCCGCCGAGGCCGCGGCGGCGCTGGGGTTCGCGGACCGCGGGCGGCTGCGGGAGGGGCTGGCCGCGACGCTGCTGCACTCGACGGACCAACGGCGGGTGTTCGACACCGTCTTCGACCTGTACTTCCCGCGCGCGGTCGGCGCGCCGCTGGGCGAGCCCGGCGACCGGGACGAGCTGCGCGACCGGCTGGCCGCCGCGCTCGCCGCGGGCGACGAGGCGATGCTGGCCCGGCTGGCGGTCGAGGCCGTCGACGGGCTGGGCGGATACGGGAGTTCACCGGGCGCGGACGGCTGGTCGTCGTACCAGACCCTGGAACGGCTACGCCCGCAGACGCTGTTGGCGCGGGTCCGGGACGAACTCCGCGCCGGGGGCGGCGCCGCCGGGTTCACCGACCGGCTGCTGGAGGACGAGATCCGGCGGCGGATCGAGGTCTTCCGGGCGCTGACGGCCGAGGAGGCGCGGCGCCGGGTGGCGGAGCGCCGGGGGCGCGACGAGATCGCCCGGCGCGCGGTGGCGCCGACCGCCGACCGGGTCGACTTCCTGTATGCCGGGCAGGACCGGTTGGCCGAACTGCGGCGCATGGTACAGCCGTTGGCCCGCAAGCTGGCGACCCGGATGGCCGCGCGCCGCCGCCGGGCCGCCCGGGGCACCATCGATCTGCGGCGCACGCTGCGCGGCTCGCTGTCGACGGGCGGGGTGCCGATGCGGCCCGTGCTGCGCCGCCGGCGTCCGGTCCGCCCCGAACTGGTGCTGCTGTGCGATGTGTCGGGCTCGGTGTCGGGGTTCTCCGACTTCACGATGCTGTTGGTGCAGGCGCTGCACGACCAGTTCGCCAAGGTGCGGGTGTTCGCCTTCGTCAACCGGATCGACGAGGTGACGGGACTGCTGGAACACGGCGCGGCCGACCCGGAGGGCCTCGGCGCCCGGATCCGGGCCGAGGCGAAGCTGACGGGCTATCACGGCAGCAGCGACTACGGCGTGGCCCTGGGCGAGTTCGCCGGGCGGTACGGCGCCGCGGTCGGCCCGCGCACCACGCTGTTCGTGCTGGGCGATGCCCGGACGAACATGAGCGACCCGAACCTGTCGGCGGTGCGGCAGCTCTCCCGACAGGCCCGTCATGTCCACTGGTTGAACCCGGAGCCGCGTCCGCAGTGGGGCACGGGCGACTCGGCGGCGCCCGAGTACGCCGAGCTGGTCGCGATGCACGAGTGCCGCAACGCTCACCAACTCGGCGTGCTGGTAGGAAAGTTGCTGCCGGTCTGAGCCTGCATCGACCGCCTGCCCTACGCCTTGGCGTATTCCTTCGCCATCCCGCCGGCGAAGTCGTAGACCACGCACTGCTCGTCGCCCACGACCCAGGCGTCATGTCCGGGCGAAACCACGAAGACGTCGCCGGGGCCCAGTTCGGACTCGCCGCCGTCGTCCATCCTGACGTGCATGCGTCCCTGGATGACATAGCCGTTGTGGTGGACCTCGCAGCTCGTGGTGCCCGCGATCGGCGCGACCGACTCCGACCAGCGCCAGCCGGGCTCGAACGTCGCCACGGCGAAGTCGAGTCCGCTCATGTGGACGGCTTCGAGGTGTCCCCGGGGAAAGTCCCGCCGCTCGTCCGGCTTGTCGAGCGTCTTCACTTCCAGCATGACGCTCCTCCCTTCCGGCCGCACTTCACCGCGGCCGGGGGCCCGGTCCCCCGGCGGCCCTGTACCTCACCGGTGGAGGCCGCACCCCGCATCTCCATCGTCCGCCCGGTCGACGGGGGCCGCCAATCGGGGTCCGGCAGCTCAGCCGGCGTCGCCGCACAGCTCGGCGAAGCGGGCGGTGTCGATGTTGCCGCCCGAGACGATCACGCCGACCCGCCGGGGCGGGCCGTCGAGCCGACCGGCCAGCAGAGCGGCGAGCGGAGTGGCCCCGCTCGGCTCCACGACGATCTTCAGGCGTTCGAAGGCGAACCGCATGGCCGCGCGGATCTCGTCGTCGGAGACCAGGACGATCTCGTCGACGAGTCGCCGGTTGACCGAGAAGGTCAGCTCGCCGGGTGTGTGCAGGGCCTGACCGTCGGCGATGGTGCGCGGCACCGGGATCTCGATCCGCCGGCCCGCCTCCAGCGACCGCTTGGTGTCGTCCCCGGCCTCCGGTTCGACGCCGACCACGCGGATGCCGGGCCGTAGTCCCTTGACCGCGGTGGCGCTGCCGGCGATCAGCCCGCCGCCGCCGACCGGCGTCAGCAGGGCGTCCAACTCCCCGGCTTCCTCCAGGAGTTCGAGTGCGGCGGTGCCCTGGCCGGCCATGACGTGCGGGTGCTCGTAGGGCGGGATCACGGTCAGTCCGCGCTCGGCCGCGAGGGCCTCGGTGATCGCCACCCGGTCGCCGGTGTAGCGGTCGTAGGTCACGATCTCGGCGCCGTAGCCTTCCGTCGCCGCACGCTTGGAGCGGGGCGCGTCCTCGGGCATGACGATCACCGCGGTGGCGCCGAGTTCCCGCGCGGCCAGGGCGACGGCCTGGGCGTGGTTGCCGGAGGAGTAGGCGGCAATGCCCCGGGCGAGCTGCGCGGGGGTCAGCCGGGAGGCCGCGTTGTAGGCGCCGCGGAACTTGAAGGCGCCGACGCGCTGGAAGTTCTCGCACTTCAGGAGCACCTCGGCGCCGACGATCCGGTCGAGGGTACGGGAGCGGAGCACGGGGGTGCGGTGGGCGACGCCCTTGAGCCGGGCGGCCGCGTCGCGCACGTCGTCCAGGGTGATCGGCAGCGCGGGTGTGGTCGTCACGGGTGGGCCCCCTGGTGGGTGTCGTCGGTGCCGTCGGCTGTGGTGCCGTTCGTCGTCGTGCCGTTTTCCGTCGTGCCGGCTGTGGCTGTGGCTCTGGCCTGGGAAAGGTAGCTGTAGGCGGAGGCGCGGGAGATGCCGAGCCGGGCGGCGACCTGCTCGATGGCGCGGCGCACGGCGAACACCCCGCGTTCGTCCAGGCTCCGGAAGAGCGCCAGGCGCCGTGAGCGGTCGAGGCCGGCCCAGGTCTGGTCCTGGCGCAGCAGCTGGGTGTCGAGCAGGGCGTCGACGACGGAGTCGATGTCGTCGTCGAAGGTGGTCACGGGTGCGTCGGCCCGTGCTCCCGCCGTCCCCGCGAGTGCGGCCAGCAGTCCCTGCACCCGGTCCACCTCGCCCACGTCCACGTTGACGCACAGAGCGCCGAACACGGCGTCCGTGGAGTCGCGCAGCAGCATCGTGGACGACTTCACCAGCTTTCCGGCACCGGTGCGCAGGACGTAGTTCAGCTCGTCGACGGCGGCTTCGCCGCGGGCGAGGGCCCGCATGCCGATCTCGCTCATCGCCCCGCCGACCGTCCGCCCGGTCACCGCTCCGGCGACGGCGACGACGGATCCCTCCGGCCGCCGGTAGTCGTGCAGCACCACCTCGCACACCGGCCCGAAGGTCGCCGCGATGCCGCCGACGACGGGGGTGAGCGCCCGCAGGATCGCATCCCGCTCGGATTCCTGGGATTCCATGACTTCATTAGACCATACGTCCAGCTGCTGGACCAGCAGTCCAGAACAAGGGGGCGCATTGACGCCTTCAGGGGAACCGGCGATCAAGGGGTGGTGTCGCCAATTGCCGTTTCCCTAGGATGGGTTGTCGGCCGAGCCGGTCCGAGGCACGGCAGGGAACTGGGGGAAGAGATGCAGCCTGGCAAACCGCTGTCCACGTCGATCGACGCCGGGGTCCCGACAGCCGCGCGCATGTACGACCACTATCTCGGCGGCAAGGACAACTATGCGGCCGACCGCGCCGCCTGCGAGGAACTCGACAAGGTCGTCCCGAGCACGCGCGTCCTCGCGCTGAACAACCGGCGCTTCCTGCAGCGGGTCGTGAGGACCCTCGCTCAGGAGCACGGGATCCGGCAGTTCCTCGACCACGGCTCCGGCCTGCCCACCCAGGACAACGTGCACCAGGTCGCCCAGCGCATCGACCCGAGCACGCACGTCGTCTACGTCGACAACGACCCGATGGTGCTGGTGCACGGCCGGGCGCTGCTGGAGCAGGACGAGCGGACCACCGTCATCCACGCCGACATGCGCGAAACGGACGCCATCTTCGAGCACGAGGACACCCGGCGCCTCATCGACTTCTCGCAGCCGGTGGCCGTGCTGTTCAACTCGGTCTTCCACTGCATCCCCGACAGCGACACCGACGGCCCGCAGGCCGTGGTCCGCCGGGTGTCCGAACGCCTGGCCCCCGGCAGCTGTCTGGTGATGTGTCAGCTGGTCAGCGAGGACCCCGCGGTCCGCGAGTTCGTCACCGACTTCATGGACAAGGCCACTCAGGGCCACTGGGGCCGGGTCCGCCAGGAGAAGGACGTCGCCGCGCTGTTCGAGGGCGCCGAGATCCTCGACCCGGGTCTGGTGGAGGTCTCCACCTGGCGCCCCGACACCGAGGTGGCGCCCCGCCAACTCACCCAGGAGTGGATCGAGTTCGGCGGCGTGGGTCTGCTGGGTTGAATACCGGACGGGCAGTCTGCCGTCAGGCGTAGCGCTGCCGGGCGACCGTCTCCAACAGGGCGACGGAGTCACGTGGGTTGAGGGCCTCGTCGGCGAGCCGGTCGAGTGCGACCCGATACTCCTCCGTCTCGTCCCGGTCCTCCAGGAAAGTGGCGCTCCTGATCTGCTCCAGATAGACGACGTCGGGCAGATCGGAGCCGCCGAAGCGCAGATAGGTGACCGGTATGGCCGGCGCCGAGGCGTGCGTGACGTCCAACGGGACCACCTGGACGGTGACATGGGGCAGCGCGGCCAGCTCCACGAGGTGGGCGAGCTGCTCGCGCATCACCTCACGGCTGCCCAGCACCCGCAGCAGCACCGACTCGTCGAGGATCGCCCAGACCCGCGGCGCGTCGGCTCGCCGCAGCAACTCGGTGCGCCTGGTGCGCAGTTCGACCCGGCGCTCTACCTCCCGCGGCGTCGCCGTGGGCAGTCCGCGCTCCACGACGGCGCGCGCGTACGCGGCGGTCTGCAACAGGCCCGGCACGTACTGGATCTCGAAGGTACGGATCGCGGTGGCCGCCTCCTGGAGACCGACCAGCCGGTCGAACCATTCGGGCATCAGCCGTTTGTCGTAGCGCTGCCACCAGCCCGGCTCACCCGCCTGCCGCAGCAACCGCAGCAGCACGGAGGCCTCGTGGTCGTCGGTCTCGTACAGCGTCAGCAGCGCGCGGACGTCCGCCTCGACGGGTGGCCTGCGGCCCTTGCCCGCCTCGATGCGCGACAGCTTCGCCGCGCTGAACCCGATGGCACGCGCCGCCTGGTCCTGGGAGAGGCCGAAGTCCTCCCGGATACCCGCCAGCTGAACTCCGACCAGCATTTTCAGCAAGGTCGGGGCGGGCTCCGCGCGGTTCAGATACGGTTCGAGGCGGGAGACGCGAGGCGACTCGAAAGACATCCTGACTCCCCGTGGACCGGCAGACGACAGACGGCAGTATCGCATCCGTAGCCCTCCGGCCGCACGCGGCAAGGCGATCGAGCTCCCGGCGGACGCCCGTAGGATCCCTCTCGGATCTTCACGCGCCCTCTTCACAACCCTCACGCGACCTTCACACGAGGTGGTCGAAATCCCCGTCCTTCGCCCCGGCCACGAACGCGGCCATCTCGGCCGGCGTGTACACCAGCGCCGGCCCGTCGGGGTCACGGGAGTTACGCAGCGCGACGCCTCCCCCGTCCAGGGCCGCGACCTCCACACAGTTGCCCTCGGCGTTGCTGTGACTGCTCTTGATCCAGCGGACGCCCAGCGAGCTCGCCCGCACTCCGTTCGACACTGAAGGCACCGCACCCTCCTTGCTCGTACGCGCAATTTCCCGTGAAATTGCACGGGGACACCGTCAGCGTGGATACTATCCATGTCGTCAACCGCACTTCCGGCGCCCCGTCCTGACGTCGCCTCAGGGAGCTGCCCCGTGTCATCACCTGCGCAGATCCGGAGCCACCAGTCCGCTTCGGTGCACGACTCGCCCAGAACGGCCGTGCTGCACCTCACCGGCAGCCGGGAGGGATTCACCCGGGCACGGGACTTCACCCACCGCACGCTCGACTGCTGGTCCCTGGGCCACTGCGGCGACGACGCGGTCGTCGTCGTCACCGAACTGGCCGCCAACGCGGTCCTGCACGCACTCCCGCATCCGTCGGTGGACGAGCTCCACGCACGGCTCAGACTCACGCTGCGCCGCTCGCACCTGGTGTGCGCCGTCACCGACCCCAGCGACAGCCTGCCCGTCTACCCGCACCACGCGGACGACCTGCTGGAACACGGCCGCGGACTCCAGATCGTCGAGGCCCTCTCGGAGCACTGGGGCTGGACCCGCCGCTCCCCCGTGGGCAAGACCGTCTGGGCCATGCTGCCGATCCACCGCCGACCCTGATCCCCCACACCTGATATCTGAGATGACAGCCACGAAGAGAACCGCACCGTTAGCAGCCCTGGGACACGTGCCGTGGCCCGAGATCAAGGACTCCACCGGATCCGCCGCGGCCATCCCCTCCCTGCTCACCACGGTCGCCCGCGGCGACGCCGACAGCGCCGGCTCGGCGCTCGGCCAACTGCGCCGACGCATCTGCCAGTTCGGCTTCATCGTCGACGAGGCGACGGCGGCGACGGTGCCCTTCCTCTGGGAGCTCGTGCGGCGCCCCGAGGTGACCTGTCGCCCGCAGATACTGCGGCTGCTCAAGAGCATCGCCGACACCCGGCAGTGGGAGACCACCGCCGTCGCCTACCCCAAGCTGCTGAGCCATCCCCACAACTACGTGGGCTGGGAACGGGCGGCCCGCGACGCCGTCCACGCCCAGCGCGACGTACTGCCCCAGTTGCTGGCCGAGCGGGACACCGAGATCGTGCGGGCCACGACCGAACTCGTGGCGACACTCACCCGCTGAAGCGCGCCCCCGCACCGGGGCGCTAGGTTGACCGCATGAGCAACCTTGACCGCGCCCCCGTGCCCAGCGTGTGCGGCGGCCGTGGGTTCGTCGTCGCCGAACCCGTCCGCGAGCTGCTGAGCCCCCGGCATGTGAAGCTCGGCGAGTCGACCGAGGTACGCCGACTGCTGCCGAACCTCGGCCGGCGGATGATCGGCGCCTGGGCCTTCGTCGACCACTACGGCCCCGACGACATCGCCGACGAACCCGGCATGCAGGTCCCGCCGCATCCGCACATGGGCCTGCAGACCGTCAGCTGGCTGCACGAGGGCGAGGTGCTGCACCGCGACTCGACCGGCAGCCTGCAGACCATCCGGCCCAGGGAGCTGGGGCTGATGACCTCGGGGCGGGCGATCAGCCACTCCGAGGAGAGCCCCAAGGCGCACGCCCGGTACCTGCACGGCGCCCAGCTCTGGGTCGCGCTGCCGGACGCCCACCGGCACACCGACCCGCATTTCGAGCACCACGCCGAACTGCCCACGGTCACCGCCCCCGGCCTCACCGCCACGGTGATCCTCGGCGACCTCGACGGCGCGACCTCGCCCGGCACGGCGTACACCCCCATCGTGGGCGCCGACCTGACGCTCGCCCGCGGCGCGGACCTGCGGCTGCCGCTGCTGACCGACTTCGAGTACGGCGTGCTGTCGATGTCCGGCGAGGTCGAGGTGGACGGCGTCCCCGTCCTCCCCGGCTCGATGCTCTACCTCGGCTGCGGCCGCACCGAACTGCCCCTGCGAGCCGAGTCCGACGCGTCGGTGATGCTGCTCGGCGGCGAGCCGTTCGACGAGGAGCTGATCATGTTCTGGAACTTCGTCGGCCGGTCCCAAGATGAGATCGTACAGGCTCGCGAAGACTGGATGAAGGGCGACCGTTTCGGCGAGGTACAGGGCTACGACGGCGCCCCCCTCCCCGCACCGGAACTGCCGCCGGTCCCGCTGAAGCCGCGTGGAAGGGTACGCTGACCTGGGAAAAGTCTAGGCTCCGGGCCGGAGGGTTCGGGACCACATCAGGGCCCGTCCTACTGCAGTGATCTCTGAGGACGCGCGTACCTGGATGAAACCGCTCAGGTGCCTCCGAGCGTGTCCGCGTCTCCAGGATGCGGGCATCTGCGTGCAGCTTTGGCAGGACGAATGCTGACTCAATGCTGACTTCTCTGACGGTTCGTCAGGAGGATGGCGAAGGGATCGGCCCGCAACCACGAGCCCGTATCCGGGCCGATCGACTGCATGGCGCTATCGGCTGATGCTGTCCTGGGGAGTGACCAACTCCCCAGGAACAGTCACCCCGGTCTCAGCAGTCGCGTGATGGTGGGAACCCAACAGTTTCCGACGCTGCGGGACGAACGGTCATCCCCGATGCCCCACGCATCCGGTGCGGTGATTCAGGGTCGTGACCCTCGGACGCGGGGGCGGCGCTGCGGCCGACAGCGTGGCGTGGGCGCGGTGGATGCATTCGGTGACGGCCGGCTTGTCCAGGCAGCCGCCGACGTTGTGGGGGCGCGGGGTGCCGTTGTTCACTCGGACGTCGGTGACCCGTTCGGCCGGGTCGGTGAGCCCCTTGCCGCGGGGCACCACGTCCAACAGGGCGTAGAGATTCGTCCACCGAACGCCCGTCGGCACGGTGAGCGGGCCGTCGGTCGTGTGGACCCCCTTGCGGACGGCCAGCCATCGCAGCGCTGAGCCGGAGGTCACCAGCGTGGTCACCTGCGGACTGCCGTCCGCCTTCGCGGGAACCTCGTCCCGGCTGAGCATGTCGTAGAAGCTCACGCTGCCCAGTGAATGGGCGATGACCATGGTCGCGCCGGTGTCCGTCTGGGCTTGCCGTACGGTCGCGCGCACGGTGGCGGCCGTATCGGGCTCGCGCGGGTAGGTATGGGCCTCACGGACGATCCACAGCAGCTGGCCGGTCACGCCTTTGCCTTCCACCCGGTCCACCACCTGGGCGCGCCGCTGGATACATCGGGTGAGGACGTTCGCCGAGGGTTCGCCCCGAGACGGATGCCGACCCGTTTTCAGTCTCCTGTGCCACGGCCTCCGGCGCGTAGGCGGCCAGGGCGTCCAGGGCGTCCAGGACGAAGGCTCCTCCTCCTCGCCGACCGGCTTCTCGTCCGCGTCGCCCGGGCAAAGGCGCACAAAGCGACTGAGGGTCTTCGGGAAGCCGCCCCGGTAGGCGGGGACCGTCACACCGGCAAGGGACGCGGAGGCGAGGCACGACCGCCACTCCTCACTCAACTCCTGTGCCGTCGCACCGGAATCCTGCCGGATTCCGTGCACCCCACGATGCGCAGTACACCCAATATGGTTCACTCCCGGCTGTCGGCCCTTCCCGCTCCGGCACGCTGGTAGCCCGGAAGCATGCGGTATCCGGACGGGGGCGGGCTGATCTCCGAGCAGCGCAAGCGCCGTGAAGAAGTACGGGGCGTCCGGCGGGCGGGGAGGCTTGCGTTCCCCGGGGCCCCCGGGCTACGACTGCCGGCTCGGCCCTGACCTGCAGGCCGAGCTCGCCGTCTGGGTGGAAGAAGGGCCGTCCGCACATGGGTGAAAGGACGACCAGATGTGAACCGCCGCAAGGGTGCGCACGCTGATCGGGCGGAAGTTCCACCTCTCCTATAGCTTTTCCCCTGGGCCCCGGCTGCACCGCATGGACGGCAGCGAGCAGACGCCCGCCCGGTCCGCCGAGACTCTGCTGTGCAGGCGGCTCAAAGCACTGCAGTACCAACACAGCACCCCCGGCGTCTTCCTTGCCGGGATAGGACTCGCCCGCGACAGACCCGGCTGCCCCTCAAACGCCGAAGCCAGTACGCGAACAGAAGACATCTCCTGTGAGACCCGGCAGCCGCCGTGAGCGCTGAAACGTCCCGATGTCAGTGGTGCCGTTTATCGTACTCATCAGGCGAAGCTGCGGAACAAACCGTGGGCTTCAGGGCGACGCGGGCGCCGACAGTCCGAAAGCGGGCAACACGTGACACAGAGAAGCAGCAGCCGACTGGAGTCGGACGACCTCATCCAGGACCGTGAAGTCGACAACGCCCAGGGTGACCGGCTGGCTCACAGTCACATCGCCGACCAGCTCCATGATGTGGTGCTGTCGGTCCCCACCCCGACCAACATCGCCGTGTGGGGACCCTGGGGCTCCGGCAAGTCGGGCGTTGCCAATCTCCTCCAGAGTCGGCTGGCGAAGCAACGGGACGTGAGCTTCGTACGGTTCGACGCCTTCAAGTACGCCGAAAACCCGCTGCGCAGGAACTTCATCATCGCGGTCGCCACCGCCCTCGGCATCAAGGACCAACGCTTTCACGACGAGTTGTACAACGGGCGAGTCGCCGTGAAGCTTCAGTTCGAGCACGGTGCGGTATGGCGCCTGCTGAAGACCTTCGGCCAGATGTTCGCCACCGTTGTCGCCTTCTTCGCCTTCGCCATGGCGCTTCTGGCCTGGGTACGCGGAGGCGCCTTCCGACCCGGGTTCGCCGACGTGGCATCCGACGCTCTGAAGGCGGGCATCGCGCCTGCGGCGCTGCTGACCTCTCTGGCCGTCCTGGTGTCACGCACGCTCACGCGCGAGCACAAGACAGAAGCCGCCGACAGCGACGAGCAGTTCGAGAAACTCTTCGCCGACCTCGTCACACATGCCGGCACGAAGCGCTTGGTCGTATTCGTGGACGAACTGGACCGCTGCATTCCCTCCGACGTCGTAGCGACCCTCAACGCTCTGCGCACGTTTCTGGGCGTTAACGGTTGCGTCTTCGTCGTGGCGGCCGACCAGCAGGTCCTGGAGGAGGCACTCACCCGCGCCCTGGAACAGGCCACGCCCGCCGACGTCCTCAACCCGTACTACAGCAGTGGAAGCGGCTACTTGGACAAGGTGTTCCAGTACCAGATCAGTCTCCCGCCTCTGTTGGTGCCCAAGGTGACCCGCTTCGCCGCTGAACTGGTACGCGAGCGGGGCGGTGTGTGGGCGACGTTGGACGTCAACCTCACGGTGAGTGTCCTCGTGCCCTCGCATATCCGCAGCCCTCGCCGGGTGAAGACACTGCTCAACACGTTCGTGCTGACGTACCGGCTGGCTCAGCGACGCGCCGCGGAAGGGCTGCTGGAGACCAATCCGGCGACGCGGGCACAGGAGATCGCCAAACTGGCCTGCCTGCGGGTGGAGTTCCCCCTGTTCGCGAGGGATCTACTGCTCGACCCCCGGCTGTGCGAGTACGTACTGGCACTGGACGCCAATCCCGAGGCCGAACTGGGGACCCGTGTACGGCCAGAAGTCAGGGAAGCCGCCGGCCGGTACGCGAACCTCGAAGCTGCCGTCGACCAGCACCTCAGCGAGCCCGAGGACCCCGACGAGGACGAAGGCGAGGAGGAGAAGGCTGCCGACGTCCGAAAGAGCCACGGCCAGCAGCTCGTGGCCTACCTCAAGCGGACACGGAAGGTACCGGGCCCGGGCCGTGACCTGATCTTCATGGAGACCAGCGGCAGCGTCTTCGGGCTGCCGGCCTCGCTGGCCGAGGCGCTGGAGCAGCAGGCCCAGAACGCGGAGTTGGACGCGGTGGTGGCGTCGGTCAATGAGCTGCCCCCTGGCGAGCGCCCGGCCGCGCTGGCCCTGTTGACTCAGCAGGCCCGAGACGCCATCGGCCTGGAAGAGGAGAACGTCGCACACGCCGTGCTGGCTGTCTGCGGCAACACCGACATTCCGTTGGACGGCACGGCGGACACAGCGGTCGAGATCCTCACACCGATCCTGACGAATTCCGCGCACGAGCTGCCTGTAGAAGTGCTGGCCGGATGCTGGCGACTGGCGCTGGCCAGCGATCGTCCGGCAACACTTGAGATGCGCGCGATCGTCCTACGACACCGTGCGCTCAGACAAAGCCCCTCCACGGCCGCCATGGTGGTGCGCCATGTCGAACAGGCTCTCGCCGCGGCTCCAGTCCTCGTGCAACAGATTGTGTCTCAGCATCTGCTGCTGGCCGAGGAAGAGGACATGGCGGACATGCTCGCCGAACTGCCTGCTCCGGAAGCCGCAGCGCTGATGACGCACATCGGCGCCTATGCCACGAAGGAGCTGCGGGCACTGATCGAGAAGCGCCAGGAATGGGTCGCAGGGCAAGGCAGCCCGGAGGCCGCTGCGGCGAACCCTCCACAGCAGGAACCGAGATCCCCGGACGAGGCGTTGCAGAGGCTGGAGGAGCTCCTGGAGCATTGGTGCAAGACGTGCCCCAAAGCAGCACACGTCGTGGTGGGACTGCTGCTGGCGTTGGACAGCAGTCAGGGCCGGGACATCGTGGAGCAACACGCGACAGCGATCCCCACCGTACGGGAAACGCCTTTGGCGCAGGCCGTGCTGTCGGGCGCCGGCCGCCGTGTCACCACCAGTTGGCCGGCGTGGCTGGACCTGCTGGATCCCCGGTCGTCCATCGACGACATGGCCGACGAGTTCGACAGCCTGCTGAAGAAACTGTGGGTGCTGACCAGCAAGCCTGACGACGCTCTGGCACCCACCGTGGTCGGTCGCGTCGCGGGCAGTTTCATGCGGCTCTTCGACCATCGGCCCCCGGATGAGTATCCGCACGTCACTCCTTTCGTTCTGCGATCGCTCTCCCGGCCATCGACCGATGAGGAGGCCACCGAGCAGATGCGGCTGCTCGGGGCACTTCTCCCGCTGGAGAACAGCGGCCTGCTGAGACGTACGGCATTTGTCCACCACCAGACGGAAGTGCTCACCGAAGTGCTCACCGACGGGGACAGCCTCGTCGTCGCGCAGGGCAGCACGCTCCTGACATACATCGAGTCGGTCTTGATCGACTGCCTGCGTGATCTGGACTCCCCCGTGACGGCCCCGCTGCCTCCCGAGAAGGCCCGCGCACTGGTGGGTGCACTCGACGATGCCGGCTGGCTCCCAGGACGTGAGCACACTCGTCTGCGGATCCAGGCGCACCAGCTGCTGATGACCGGCGGAGTCGACAGGGACGGTCTTGAAGCACTGCCGTCGGCCGCGGCCATGGCCGAACATGCCCGTAGCCACTCGAGCTCTGCCGGTGGGACTCTGGCCGCGTGGATCGCGCTGGAAGAGCCTTCGGTATCTGACCTGCTCGCTGCCCTGTCGTCAAGCCTGCGGCACCCGTCCGCGCTTCAGACCGACACGGTGCTGCTTCAGGCAGTGGCCTCACGGCTGGCGACTCTGCCCCCGCAGGAACAGGCCGGCTTCTGGAAGGACCTGCTGGGAGGCCCCAGCATCCACCTGCCGGAACAGACCCTGACGGCGGCCGGATGGCCGTTGCTCCCGGACGCCCTCGCCGCCGAGCTGCTGGTAGACAGATACGCCCACACGTCCAAAAATCCCGATCGCCGTGCCGTACTTGTCTTGTGGAAGGCCGCGAACATCACGCAGCTGACGGCCCGTCACGACCTAGTCCAGGCAATCCTCCTCCATATGCTCGACGCCAACCAGGGGGCCGCCGACCTCGCCCTGTCCTATCTGCCGCAGCTGATGGAATCCGTCCCCAAGGGAATGAAGAAGAACGTGCGCACGGCCGTCGAAGCCAGCGGCAAGAAGTGGAGCGGCCTCGCGCAGAGGGGCGTCAAGGCGCTCAAGGGCGTCGGCTACTCCACCGAGCGCACGGGCCTGTTGAAGCTGAGCGAACGCATCAGCCGCAGCAACGACGACTGAGGCATCGGCGGGTACTGGCCGGGCGGGCTTCGGTCGCCCGCCCGACACATCCCACAAGCAACCGGGTCCCCAGTGCGACGTCACCACGCGACAACTCCGGTTCAGGGCCTGCCCTGAGGACCGTGAGGTCCTGATGGATATCGGTGCTGTTCGCCGGCTTCGACTTCGCCGTCAGAGTCCACCCGATGGCCATGGAGCAGGTACGGAACCTCGTCAGGGTGCCCGCGCACCTGTGCGCGGCGCCACGCGGCGTCGAAGCCGAGCGGGGTCCGACTGTGGAACATCAACCGGCAGGCTTGCCAGCTCGTGTGGGGGGACAGCAGAAGGCGGAGAAGGATCAGGCGGGTCTCCCTGCCCGGCCTCACGCGGGCCGCTCCCGTTCGGTCCCGCCCTTTTCCGCAGGAAGCTGCTCCGCAAGCTCCTTCTCTCCGTACTCCAGGAACAGCAGACGCAGGGTGTGCAGGAGGTCGTTGCCGTCCTGAGCTGTCAGGTTGCCCAGGAAGGTGTGCAGCAGTTGAGCGACGACCACCCACTTCGCCTCGGGATGCCACTGCTGGACGTCCCGGACGATCTGGTCGGCGTCGACACCCGGGGGCAGGAAGCCGTGGTGTGCGGTCTGTTCCAGCATCAGGTAGAGCCGTGCCGTGGCCGGGGTGCGGAGAATCTCGTCCTGCATGAACCGGATCCGTGCCGTTGTCTGGCGGCGTGCGAGCTCCGCCAGCGTCTCTTCTCGGCGCAGCTGGGCCATGCGTTCGGCGCTGGTTCGGGTGTGTTCGTCGACGTGTAAGGAGACGCGCGCTTGCAGGATCTCGATGCCCTCGATGAGTCGCGGGAGGCGGCTTCTCAATTCATGGTTGATGTCCTGTTCCGTGGCCTCGGCCCGCAGGACGCTGCGGTCTGCGGCAAGTCTCTCCGCTATGCCTCGTACCGCCCGTCCGACGTCCTCGTAGGCAGTCGTTGTGCACGGCTCACTTTCGTGCCGCCGCCATTCGATGCGGATGACGGCGTTGAACGCGAGGCCGTGTTCGTCGCTGTCGAGGACATCCCGGAACTCCCGGATCCAGGCAGCCTGGGTGGCGTCCATACCGTTGGAGGGGTTTTTGCGCATCAGCGGACTCATACGGTCTCCGGGGCACGGCCTGCCGTCCGGGGGTGGTATTTGGCGACGGCCCTGCTCCGGTCATGGGAGAGGAGATCGGTGAGTTCGTGCCGCAGACGCACGCGGCCGGGCTCGGCGTCGGGTGCGGGGAAGGGCTGCCACGCATACAGCAGGTCATGCAGCCGGTGACGCAGTGAGCGGGCGAGGCCCGGATCCGATGCGCTGAGAGCTCCTCGGAGCACGCTGAACACCAGGGGCCGGAGCTGTGGCTGGTGGTGGGCCGTGTCCATCCACAGGTTGAGTGTGTTCGCGGGGTCTTCCCCGTTGTCGCCCGATGACAGCAGCGCGCTCCAGCCGATGGACAGGTCTTCGACAGAGGCCTGGAACATACCGTCCTCGCTCGCGCCCGGGAGCAGCACCGGTACGCCCGCACCATCGCTGTCTTCACCGGAGGCCAGGGTTGCCAGAGCGGCGAAGCAACGGCGGCCCGAGACAAGGCGCTCGGAGCCGGGCGCACACCACCGGGTGATCGAGGCGAACAGATTCTCGCGAGCGCTGGGGTCGGACCAGATGGTGCGGACCGCGGCACGCAGTGAATCCTGAACCTCGGGGTCCGCCGACCCAGCCGCGTGTCCCAGGCGTATCAGCGCCTTTCCCGTGTAACGGCGGCCGAACTCGCCGGCGCACACGTCGACTGTCAGTTTTCGCAGCGCCGGGTTGTCCTTGCTCTTCGACCAGCGCAGCAGCAGTTCGTGAATGAACCGCCCCATCGTCGGATGGAGTGCGGCGGCGGAGACCAGGTCGGTCGCCGCGTTCCACAGGTCATCGTCCTCACGCCAGGCCGAGACGATCCCCTCGAGCGGGTCCGCCTTCCGGTGGTGGGTGGCCCAGCGCACGGCGAAGGCGCCGACACGGTTCGCCAGCAGCAGTCGTTCGTCTTTCGTGAACGACTCCAGGAACTCATTGGTCTTGGTCTTGGGGGCATCCGCCATCCAGGTCAGGAAGGTCGGGCGGGCCATGGGCCGGTCGATCCAGAAGTAGCTGAGGACGGCGTCGTCCCACCCGGGTCTGCCGAAGTCGATCGTGTCGTCCGTGGGATCGAGTTCGGCTTCGATCTCCGCCACCAGCTCGACGACGCCCGGTTCCTCCTGCCCCTCCAGGGTGACGGGGTGTTTGAAGCGGCGGCAGAGCTCGGCGGTCTGTACGTACACGTGGGCGACGGTCGCGTTCCTGAACAGCGAGGCAACCAGCAGGAAGTTCCGCTCGAAGCTCGTCCTGCCGGGCTTCTTGTGCCACGTGAGGAGTTCCTCGCGCCATGCGGTGCGTGCCCTGACGACGTTCAGCACCTTGGCGTGGAACCCGTCCGGGTCCGCTTCGGACTTCTCCACAGGGGTCTTGGCTTGCTCCGCCTTGAGGATGAGACCGACGATCTGGAGGGTGACGGAGGGCGACTGGCCTTCCAAAAGGTCGCAGATACGCTCGTCGGCGAGCCAGCGCGCGACATCGAAGTCCGGTGCCTCGGCGGCAAGCCACGCCTCGGCCACCTTCACCGGCTCCGGAACACCCAGTTCGGGGACGACTCCTGGCGGGGCGTCTCCTCTGATCCGCTGCCACTGCTCCGGCGTGGTCAGCACGATCATCCGCGAGGAAGACCTCCGCAGAACCCGCTGGATGTCGTAGAGCATCGCGCCGAAATCGTCGCTGACGGCGAAGGCCTCTTCGTCGGCGGGCAGATCCAGCAAGTACCCCGCGTTCTTCTCGCGTGGCAGGTGTCGCAGTGGGAAGCGCCCGGTGCTCCCCAGGCTCAGGGGCCCGACCCTGGCTCCCGTGCGCTGGTACAGATCGGCCAGGAGGGCGTGGGCGGTGAAGGTCCGTCCTGCCCCGGGCTTTCGAGGCAGAACCAGCACCGCTCCCGGTGCCTCGAACGTCTCGTACGCTTTGGTGTAACCGTCGGGTTCGGCGAACACCGCGCGGACGGTCTCCAGGTAGCGGCTGGGGAGTTCCGAGTGCTCCAACAACTGGCCCAGGACCGCGGTGAGTTTTACCGCCGTCATCTCACCGAAGTTGAACAGGGCCTCCTGCCGCAGGTCGGCGACCGCGGCCCCGAGCACCCGCTGGGCCTCTCGAACCCTGGGATCGTCGTCCGCGTCTCCCGACGTCCCGGAACCTGGCTTGCCCACGTCCACGCCGGGCGCCTCGGCCATGGTTTCCTGTGCCGGCCGCCCGTCCCAGGCATCACCCCGACAGGAAACATCCTGCTGCGCTCCGTCATCGGCCTCAGCCCGGGCGGGTCCCGCCCCGGGCTGCTCGTTCCACGGCGGAGCCTGCCCAACAGCGGGCCTATCGCCATTGGGCACAGGCCGACCAGCGCCGATGCGTTCGAAACGATCTTCAGGCATGGCAGAGTCCACTTACGCCCCCGTCAGTAATCGTGCAGTTCGCGGTCTTCCACGCTGCTTCTACAGAAGGTCTTCGATCTCGACGCTGGTCATCTCCGCGCCGGGATGCACGACCTCCGCCGTGTGCTCGACGTCGACGTTCGCCGTGCTGGACACGCGGCGCGCCTTCAGCGCTCGCGAGACACCGTGAACGTCTGCCGCCCTGCTGACGATGCGTATCCCGCTCGCGGGCCGGTCCTCGCCGATGAAGGTGATGCGCCGGCCGTACACCTCTTCGAGGAGGGCGCGGAGCCTGCCGAGCGAGCGCCGCAGCCGTTCGTCCTGGCCATCGACGAGGTGTTCGTGCTGGGCGTACAGCCCGAGCACCTCCATCAGGGATTCGAGTCGCTCGGCCCGCTCCTCGGTCAGGTTGCGCGGCTCGAAGTCCAACGCGTGGCCGGGGTCTCCGACGACCACCTCGGGAACCTCCTCCGGCGGACGAGGTTCGGGTGAACTCCTGCTCGCCGCACGGCGGTCGAGGACGGTCTCAGCGCGTCGGTAGAGGAACGCAATGGCCTGCGTAAGAGCCGAGGCAGCCAGCACCGGAAAACCCAACACGTCAGTCACTGCAGTCCCCCTTGTGGCCTCTTCTCATACCGAACATCACGGCATGAAGGTGCATACGCACACGATGCAGCATGATCGGATGACAAACTGCGCTATCGGCAAGAGATGACCTGAAAGGTGTACTCAGCGTGAAACCCGGAGCCAACTATTCGACGCATCCCCGTAAGCGCCAGTCACCTGCCCTCTGAACTGGCCCTTCACTCCGTACAAGACACCCTGGAGGCTCGCCCCGACCCCAGCCAGATGCGACCGAAACGGGACCGTTCACAGGCCTCTGTTCGCAGGTGAACGGGGTTCCGTGCTACGTCTCTCCGTGCGCGCGAACCCGGATGGTGTATATGGCCCGGCGTGGTGGTTCTGAAGGTGCCAGCGAAATCGCCGTCGGGCTGCGAGAACGGGCCCTCGGACAACGGAGCGCTCGACCGGCCGGCCGAAAAGCACTGGGTACCCCTCCCCCCTCCGCGCACCAGCCGTTACGCGACCGATTCCCACGCCCAGGGACGTGATCCGCGACGTCCACGGACGCAGTCCACGCGGTAGCGCGCCTGGCTCAGCACACGGCGGTTCTGATCGGCCGTCTGCAGGGCAAAGGTCGTCAGTCTCAGCTCACGGATGCCACGCAGTGTCGGATACCCCGGCCAACGCATCACGTCGTATCCGTACAGTTCGCAGTACCTTCGATACTCCTCCTGCGGCAGCTTGCCGAAGGTGTCGCATGCGACCGCTCCCCTTACTGCCGTTTCCCCCCACTGCTGTCCCACCTCTGCCCAGCTGTTCCGGAATATCTCCGGACCAGATCCGGGATAAGCCGTCCCCATCCAGCACCGTTGGCTCCTCCCAACGGTTCATGGAGTTCTTGATGAGCTGATTGGCATGATCCCGCGTTCCGGCAAGGAACTTCGCGTAGTAGCGGAACAGGACCTGGATGCTCTGCCCCGCCCTGCGCGCGCACTCAGCCGGATCCACGCCCGAGGCTAGCCAGAACGAGATCCCGGCATGCCGTAGGTCGTACGGCCGCTTCGCGAGGTTCAGCGCGTGTTCGTCCACCGTGAATACAGCCTCCCTCGCGCGCCCCCAGGTGATCGTGTAGGCGGAGCAATCGATGTAGTTGCCCGCCGCGTTCTGGAAGATCCTGCCGTCGGCGGTGACACCGAAGAGGGCAACGTGATCGAGGAGCATCCGCACCAGCACCGGTGGAATCGGCACCGGACGAGTTGCCGTCGCTGCCCGACGCTTCAGTGAGTGCGCCTCGTGGGGAGTGCCGTCGTCCGTCCATTCCTTTCCCGAAGCGACGATGCCGCCCTTGAGGTTCAGCAGTCCCCAGCCGGTCCGGGGAAGACGGCACTGCGACTTCCTGAGGTTGATCGCCTCCGCCGGACGCATGCCGGCGAAGTACATGCAGCCGAAGAAGGCATACAGATGAGGGCCACGCCCTGGAAGCCGACGTACTGCCTCAAGCAACCGCCTGACTTGGATGGGATTTGGCACGCAGTCGGGGTCGACTTCGTCATCCACCTCGGGAGCTGTCCACCGTAGGCCAATGAGCGGATTGTGGGTGAAGTAGCCGCGCTCTATCGCGTCTCCGAAGACCTCGTTGAGCGCGGCTCTCTTGCGCTTCGTCGTCTTGGGTGCGGCGACGGTCCCGTCAAGTTTCCGGCACAGTGCATCGAGCCCACGACGCAACACCACTGGGTCGTCGAGTTCCGCGACAGGAAGAGAGTTGCGCTCCAACCAGTCCAGCGCAGCCCGCCATTCCTCACGGGGCTCCTTCACCCAGGCCTTCTTGTTGAACCCCCACGAGTAAACCGCCCTGCGCAGCACTCGAGCATCGCGGTAGACAGCCCCCTGGTCCACGAAGGCGACGGTGATCGTGGCGAGCGCCTCGGCGATGGTGCGCCGAGTGTTTCCGGGGGTGCGGTCCCAGCGCGCGTCCATGTACTCCCGGGCCACGGCATACCAGGTGGTCCGCTGCCGTAGCTCGCGCAGCTCGGATGCAGGCAGTCCCGTCTTGGGATCGAACGGCTCACCGTCGCGTGCGGCTGTGATGAGCTTTGCCTTGCGGCTCTCCGCAAGACCCTTGGTCAGGAACGATTCGGACTTCTCGCGACCGTTGACCGTCCACCGCACATCAAACGCCTTGGCACGGCCCGTTCGCTCCCGTATCTCCCAGAACCTGACCTTGTAGCTCAATACCATGCAGGCGTTTCCCTTTCGCACGCTTCCCACCAGGCGTCCAAGTCGGCGCGGCGGCAGCGTAGTTCGCCATTCGGAAGCTTGATCATTCTCGGCGCCTGGCCGCGGGCTCGCAGCCGGTAGAACGCCGATGGACTCATACGGATCTCCGCCAAGACCTCAGTTAGTTTGAGAGCGGGTGGACGGGGCAATGGGCATTCCTTGGGTCCGAGACAAGTGCCGCATTCATCCGATTCATCACCCGGGCCTCGGACAACCGAGGCAAGGTGACCGGCGAACCTTTGAAGGCAATGACTCCCACCGCGAGGGGCAGCCGAATGCGGGCACCTTCAACGGTCCGCAGAATCGCCGGTTTGGCCAACCGGCGATCGTCGTCTATGTTCCGCTCACAACCGGCGGCAGTCCTCCCCGTCCAACGGCCAAGACCTCCAGCGGCGTGCCCGTCGCGCTTTCGGTATCCCTCCGCTTCCCTCACGCACCCAGTCATCGTGCGGTGTAGTACGTTGACATAGCCTTGGACTGGATTCCAGTCTTCCAAAAGGCTTTGCCGTCTGCCGTGAGCAAATGCCCGTTGTCATCCAGTCGAGGCGCTTGACGGCGAACCCAGTCGTTTCGGCTTCTCTGACAGTGAGCCTTTCCCAGTAACGGATCATGACGTTGTGATCGTTCAGATGGCGCGGTCGTATTCGAGCTGGAGCAGTACGAGGGCTGCGGCGGCGATCTTCGTGATGCGGCTGGGGTCGAGGCTGACCCTGCGCAGGGCCTTGAAGGTGGTCTTGAGCAGGGAGTTGGCCTGCTCGCAGACGCCGTGGATGCCGCGGATGACCTTGTTGTAGGTCTGCTGGGCCTCGGTCAGTTCGCCTCCGGCGGGCTTCTTGTGGGGGTGACGGAAGCCGTCGCCGGCGTTCTCGTAGCCGAGGTCGACCAGCGTCGGCATGTCCAGCTCGGCCGCGACGCGGTTGAGTGCCTCGACCAGGCCCTGGTGGCGGGCACAGGTGGTGTCGTGCTCCCGGCCCGGAAACGGACCGGCGCGCCGCTCTGCGCCCGTAACACCTTGACCCGCAGATGAGATCTAGCTCCTGGGCGACCGGGGGCAGGGCAAGCACCCGGCTCGGTAGAGTCGCTCTACCCGAGCTGGAGGTAGTTGTATGGCCAACGATGTTGTGATCGCGCAGACGACCAGCGACAACGAGGACCAGGCGAAGGCGCTGGCCTGGGGCGCTGTCGAAGGCAAACTGGCAGCGGGCGTCCACATCGATGCTCCGGTCACCGCTTTCTACTGGTGGAATAATCAGGTTGAAACGGCGCAGGAGTGGCGAATCTCGTACATGACTACGACGGACCGCCTCCCGGCACTGGAAGCGTGGCTGCACGAGAAGCACCCGTACGACATCCCCCAGTGGATCACTCTGCCAGTGACCGGTGGGTCGGAGGCGTATTTGTCCTGGGTTGTTGAGGAGACGGCACAGGGCTGAGGAGCGACGGGACTACGACGGCGTTCGCGTGCTGAGTTTGGCCCTGTACCGGCGCAAGGAGTTCAGGAGGCGAACTGCCGCAGGTAGACGGCAAGATCCCGTTCTCTGTCGGGAAGCGACGCTGCGATAGTCGATGCGCGCTCCTTGCCCATCGTGTTGGGCTTGGCTTGTGCCGCTGCCGTGAACTGGCGTGACACGTAGACCCCTTGATCGACGTTACCTCCACACAGCAGGGCCGAAGCGAGTTCACCGAGAACCACGACGCCTCCGTCCGGGAGCTCGTCTCCGAGGCGGTCGACTGCGGTGTCTGCTGCAGCGGTGAGTTCAGGACGCCCCAACTGCGCATACACAGAGAGGGCCAACGAGTCCATGCGGTACGGGGTCACGAACCGGACCCACGCCTGCTCGCTGGTGTGATCTGCGAAGTCGTAGGCGAAGCGCGCTCGCTCCAACGCCCGGAGCGCCCCCATTTCGTCGCCGGCCGCCGCAGCCTCCTCCGCGTGCCTGCCGAGGACCCAGGCGGCAGCAGTAGCGTTGCCGGGGCCTCGCACGTCGCTGGCCGCTTGGGCGAGGAACTCCAACTTCGCCTTCGGTGTTGAGGTGCCGTAGCTGCTGTAGGTCAGGGCCAGGGCTCGGAGCGGAGGGTGCCCTGCGGTCGTGGCGCACTGCGACGTGACCTTGTAGTAGGCGTCGGCTTTGTCGTGCTCACCCAGGTCCCAGGCCACCCAACCGGCGAGGGCGGCGGTTTCTCCGGCGGCAATCGTGAGAGCCCGCTCGTGCTCGCCGGCACGAGGCAGAGCCGCGGTGATCGCGTCAAGATGCGAC
This sequence comes from Streptomyces sp. NPDC001858, assembly GCF_053594615.1. Taxonomy (NCBI): domain Bacteria; kingdom Bacillati; phylum Actinomycetota; class Actinomycetes; order Kitasatosporales; family Streptomycetaceae; genus Streptomyces; species Streptomyces sp. NPDC001858. The sequence continues at coordinate 91,283 of NZ_JBSFEV010000008.1, read as the reverse complement.
TCGACTGTGCTTTGTAGCCGCCGGGCGCTGAGATTGAGTTCCTGGACGTGCAGTTCAGCGGTCCGGTCGATGAGCGCGACGGCGGAGGGCGAATCGATCTTGGCCCCCTTGCTGATGGCGAAGGCGAGGCGCCCCCAGGGCTCGGCGGCCGTGCTCACGCCGACAGCGGCTCCACCCAGCAGCGTGCGACGCTTCACGGCGTCCTCGTCCTCCTCTGCATCGGCATGCCCCTTCCTCTTCCGAGCGCGGGCAGCCTTGGCCTCCCGCTGTAGCTCCTCGAAGGGCACACCGCAGGCCGCGGCGATGTGGGCGATTGTGTGATTGGTAGGGATGTTCTCGAAGTTCTCATAGCGGCTGATCTCTCGGCGCGTCATGGTGTCCCGGCCGGAGACAGCGTTGATCGCGTCTGCCTGCTCCTCCTGCGTCCTGCCCGCGTCCTGCCGGAGTCGGAGGAGCAGGTCGGCGAACGGATCTGGCATGAGTGCGACCTCTGTCGGTGGGCGGAATCCCATCATGGCCTCAATTCCCCATCCAGATTTCCCCCTTGACAGATTTTTCCCCCTCTGGATTCCCCTGGTCGACGGCGTCGTCACGCGGTGCGATAGCCCTCATGACCAGGCTCCAAGAGGAGGCCCCGCCCGGCGGGGCCGTCCGTAGCTTTGCCGCCACAACTGGTGTGTCATGCGCGAGGTCGGTTCGCGAAGACCGACCAAACACATCGGCGAGGGCAGGCATACCGGCGGCATCCCATGGCTGTCAGGCGGCCTTTCTCCCTGATCTCGAGAAGGTTGGGGAGATGCGGCAGACAACCAGGGCGTTCCTGCGGCGGTGCCGTGTTTCGGAGCCGGTGGCGGGCGTCGTCGCACTTGCCGTCTCGGAGCTGATCACCAACTCCGTGGTTCACGGTGAGGGGGAAGTCGTGCTCCGGATCTCGGTGGCCGTCGACGTGGTGCGCGTCTCGGTCACCGATCACAATCCGGCCCCAGCTGTACTCAAGGAAGCCGGACCCGACGGCGAGTCCGGTCGCGGGATCCGGCTTGTCGATGCGATCTCAGACGCGTGGGAGAGCAGCGGCAAGGAGACGTGGTGTGAGTTCCGGTACGCGAGGGCTGTGGCTTGAGCCTGACTGCCAACTGGTTCCCGACCATTCGAATGACGAGTCGGGCAGCTCAGCCTTTGCCCCTACAAGGGACGCTGCGAGGGCCGTTCGCTTGCTTTCGCCCAGTAGTTCGGTTCGAGCATCTCGCCAGGCCATGCGGGCTGACGGATCGGACCTTGAGGCCCCATCTGTTCGAAGTACGGTGCCAGGTCGATCACGGGCGTCCCGTCGACGGCGTCGAGATCGGTGACCAGGAGGTCCCTGCCTTCGACCTTGAGCAACCGCGGGTAGCTGATCGCCAGTTGGTTGGGGCGCCGATGGTTGCGGTGGACGAACGTACCGGTCGCTGGCCAGTTCTGGTTTCCCCTTGGACTGCGTGCGTGGAGCTGGACGTCTTCGGGCCGGGCGAGATGGAAGCGCCAGGTCACGGTGAGGTGAGAGAACTCCTCGATTCCTTGCAGCGTTTCGAGGGGGTACGCGTTGTCGAGCCTGATGATCGATTCGACCCCGCCTTGGTAGTCGTCCTGCACGCGGGTGTGGCCGCCGACGACCGTTGCGATCGACTTGACCTCGTAGGTCGACATCAGCGCTCGTTCCTCTCCCTGGACGTAGCGTGTGCGGCGGCCTCCGGTCGGCACCGCGCATCTGTTCTGTGGTCAGCCTATGGCGCGCAGCATGCCGCGCGCGCGACGGTCCAGTTCGGCGATGTGGCGACCGCCGCGTTGCCGGACGGGCGAGAGATCGCTCTGCATGCGGACGATGACGTCGCGGGCGCGGCCGGACTGGACGCCGGCCATGGCGTCGAGGGCTTGGTTCCAGGTGGCGCACGCCTCGTCGAGGCGTCCCTGCTGGACCTGGACGGCGCCCAGGTAGCCGAGGGTCACGCTGTGGGTGCGGGCGTACTGCTGGCGGCGGCGGGTGGCGACGCTGCGCTGGAAGTGGATCTCCGCGTCCAGCGGCTGACCCATGTCGCGCAGGGCGCAGGCGGTCTCGTGGGCCAGGGAGGCTTCCTGGAAGAAGCCCACGCGGCTTGGGGCGCCGTTGTTCCCGGCGCGGGAGAGGTCCCGCTCTGCGCGGCTGATGGCCGCGAGGGTGCCGACGCGGTCGCCGTCCGCCGCGAGGGCTCGGGCGTGCACGATTGCGAGCAGAGCCTTCTCGCGATGGCTGGCCTGGCCGTAGCGGTCGCGGGACATCGAGGCGTCCGCCAGGGCGAGCGCTCGGCGAGGATGTCCGAGGTCCACCGCTTGATGCGCGAGGGCGCGCAGGATGTGGCCGCCGAGCGGCCCGTCGCCCGCTTCGACTGCGATGCGGGCGGCAAGGGTGAGGTAGCGCTGGGCGGTTCGGTGCTCGGAGGCGTCGAAGGCCATCCAGCCGGCGAGGTAGGTCATCTCCGCCACGGCCGAGTATGTGTCGCGGCGGAGCTGCTCCGTGCGGAACCTGCTGCCGAGCAGTGGCACAGCTTCGTCGCGAAGGTGGCCGGCGAGCGCCGAGCGGCCGGAGGCTCCACCGCGCTGCTGGTCGCGCGCGGAGTAGAACGTCGTCAGGTTACGGACATCGTCGATATCGGCCTGCGTCACCAGCCTAGGGGAAACTGCTGGGCGCTTCGCCGCCTCGGCCGGAGCTGCTGCCCACCACGAGGCGGCGGGCAAGACGAGGCCGGCGGCCGAGTACGCGGTGTTAGCCAACATCTTGCGTCGGTGCATATCGAGGTCGTCGCTTCCCAACTCGGCCAGCACGGTCAGAGGGTCGACGCTCCAGTCGGAACCGCTGTCGGTTTGGCCTGCGGCTTCACCGTCCAGCCCAAGGTCGGCCAGGGTGAGGCGGCGGCCGAGCCTGCGGGACAGCGTCTCGCGAAGGATATGAGGCGCCTGACCGCTCGGCTGCGTGCCCTGCACCCACATGGCGATGTGCGAGCGGGAGATGGCCTCCAGCTCACGCACCCCGCTCTCCGCGGCTACCCGGGCGACCGCTGCGGCTGCTTGTGGCTGGGACCAGCCTGCTTCGCGCAGGAGCGCGGCGAGGGCGACGTTTCGTTCACGGGCCATGGGCTGCCCCTCGGTTCCGAAATGATCTTTGACGCCTTTGACGGCCTCGGGGACCGCGCAGGCATACCCCTCAGACGGGATTCACGGTTCGCTCAACGTAGCTGCCAGATCACTCACTTCGCACGCCAGCCGTCGGTGCGAACCGGCGATTTTGGCTCACTTTGGCTTGATCCGAACAGGAGTTGTGTCATGCGCCTTTCGCTGGTCCCTCGCGGAGGAAACATCCAGGGCGGGAGCGGAGGGCGAGGGTCCGTCACCGTGGAGCGGGCGCCGCAGCGTGATCACGTGGTGGCCGCGTCGGAGACGATCTCGCTCGTGCTGGGCGAGGATGCGCCGCTGCCCGAGAGTGCTGCTGATGTGGAGTACCTCGTTCGCCTTCTGCGCGGTCACGTTGCCCAGTTGGGAGCACGGACCGCTTCGGGTACCCCTGTCCTGCTGCGCGCGCAGCGGCTCTGCTCTGACAGCCTCCCCGAGGGCTACATGCCAAGCCGCGTGTACCTGGTCAAGCTCGCCGAAGCCACCCAGGAACTGATCGCACACGTGGAACGCGTCGGTCCCGGCCCGATTGGCGAGAAGCCCAGGCTGCGTTGGCGGAAGCCGAAGATCAACGTGCTGCGCGGGGCGGTCTTCGCCGTCGCCCTCGCCTGTCTGGTCTTCGCCGCTTCGGCGCCGCGCACATGACGGTGACCGGGGCCGCCGTCATCGGGCTGGTCCTCGGGCCGATGACATGGCTGGTTCTCCGCGGCGAGCGCGCGGCCGGCTCTGCTGCAGCCGACGAGGACTCCCCGCCGCCCCGGAACGTCCCTCCCTCACCCCGGTGACCACCGGTGTCCCTCCTTCCACCGTTCCCGGCCGCTGCAGCGGCCCCGATACCACCCCGGACCTGCGGGGCTAACGGAGATCCACACGATGAAACGTCTTCCGCGCATCGAGCAGTACGGCCTGATCGGCGATATGCAGACCAGCGCCCACGTCTGCTATGACGGTTCGATCGACTGGCTGTGTCTGCCCCGCTTCGACTCGGCGGCCCCGTTCGCCGCCCTGCTCGGTTCGGAGAAGCACGGTGCGTGGCGCATTGCCCCGGCCGCTGCGTACCGGGAGGGAGCCGGGGCGACTGCCGTACGGCGCTACGTCGGCCAGTCCCTCGTGCTGAAGACGGTGTGGACGACGCCTTCGGGCAGCGTGACCGTCACCGACTTCATGCCGCCGCGGGACGGAGCACCGCAGGTGATCCGGATCGTGGAGGGCACGGTCGGCCAAGTCTCCATGGTGTCCACGCTGCGCGCCCGCCCCGGCTACGGGCGCATCAGTCCGTGGGTCCACGAGGTGGGCGGGCGCATGGTGGCCGAGGGCGGCGAGGACGCGCTGTGGCTGGACACGGCCACCGAGCAGCGTGAGAAGGACGGGGCGATCGTCAGCTCCTTCACGATCGCCGCCGGCGGGAGCGTGGCTTTCGTGCTGAGCTGGGGATCGTCCCACGGTGCCGCGCCCGAGATCCCGGAGCCCGAGGCGGCGCTGGAGGCGACCCTGGCGTTCTGGGAGAGCTGGACGAGCCAGTGCACCTACAACGGGCCGTTCCGCGACGCCGTCGTCCGATCGCTCATCACGCTGAAAGCGATGACGTACGCGCCCAGCGGGGGAATCGTCGCCGCGCCGACCACGTCGCTGCCCGAGGAACTCGGTGGCGGACGGAACTGGGACTACCGCTACACGTGGCTGCGCGATGCCTCCACCACCCTGGCCGCGCTGCTCGGGTCGGGGTTCCGGCAGGAGGCGGACGCCTTCCGCCGGTGGCTGCTGCGGGCCGTGGCCGGCGACCCGGAGAACCTGCAGATCATGTACGGCATCACCGGTCAACGGGACCTGCCGGAGCGGGAGCTGGGGTGGCTGCCCGGCTATGAGAACTCCGCTCCGGTCCGGATCGGCAACGGGGCGGCCGACCAGCTGCAGCTCGATGTCTACGGCTACGTGATCGAGACCCTCTACCTCGCGCACGAGAGCGGGGTCGCCCCATGCGGGGACACCGCGGTCCTCCAGCAGCGGCTCGTCGGGCATCTGGCCGAGCGGTGGCAGATGCCCGACGAAGGAATCTGGGAAGTCCGCGGGGAGCGGCGGCACTTCGTCCACTCCAAGATCATGACCTGGGTGGCCGTCGACCGCACCATCCGGCTGGTCGAGGCCGGCGCTCTGGACGCCGACCTGTTCGCTCTGATCGAGCTGCGCGAGGCCATCCACCACGACGTGTGCACGCGGGGCTTCGACGCGGCCCGCAACACCTTCACCCAGTCCTACGGATCGCAGGAGGTCGATGCCGCCCTCCTGCTGATCCCCCGGGTGGGCTTCCTGCCTGCGGACGATCCCCGCGTGCTCGGGACGGTGAAGGCGGTGCGCCGACAGCTGTCCACCCCGGAGGGCTTCGTGCGCCGGTACCGGACCGCCGGCGAGCGCACTGGGCTCGACGGCCTGGCCGGTGACGAGGGAGCCTTCCTGCTCTGCTCGTTCTGGATGGTCGACGCTCTCGCCCTGACCGGCCGCCTGGACGAAGCGCACGCCCTGTTCGGCCGGCTCCTGGCCCTGCGCACCGACCTCGGCCTGCTCGCCGAGGAATACGACCCCGTCAGCGGACGGCAACTGGGCAACTTTCCGCAGGCGTACAGCCACATCGGGGTCATCGGGTCCGCGCTCCTGCTGCAGCAGCTCGGCGCGGGTGCGTCGGCGGCCGATGCGGACGTCCTCATGGCGGCGGGTGCCTGATGAACACCCTCGCCATCACCACGATCGTCCTGCTCGCCCTCGCGGCCGTCGTCGCCGCAGCGGCGGCCTGGGCCACCCACCGCCGCTGGATGGCAGCACGACAGCAGGCGCATCTCCTGGCCCGTGAACAGCAGGCCACCGAGCAGGCCCTGCACCGACTGGCCCACGAGGTGCTGCCGCAGATCCACAAGGCGGGCGGCCGGGTCGCTGCGCCTGTCCTCTCGCCGGAACTGGTCGGCACCGCGGTCGGCGAGCGGCTCGACCACGTGGCCAAGGCGACGGCCGGCCTCGTCCAGGCCGTGGTCCGTGACATCCAGTTCGCGGCAGACCAGGAGATGGAGCAGGTCAAGACGCGCGGGGCGGAGGAGCTGCGCCGTTCGCACACCGACGCGCAGGAAGAGATCGCCCGCGTGCAGGCGAACGCCGTGCGGTCGACCGAGGCCGCGGTGCGCAGCGTGTCCTCGGCGCTGGTGGGTATGGCCGCCAGGACCAGCCACAGGGTCAGCGAGGGTGTCCGCACGCACCAGGACGACGACGCCTACGAGACGCTGACCGGGATCGACCGCACCGTACAGCAGACGCTGCTGGTCGCTCAGGGCTGGACCGTCCTGGCCGGCGGCAAGCTGACCCGGCACTGGAACACCACGACCCTGACCGACGCGGTGCGGGCCGCGATGGGCTACGTCGAGGACTACCAGCGCGTGGCACCGCAGGAACTGACCGTTGCGGTCAAGACCCGTGTCGTCGGACCCGTGGTGCACACCCTCGCTCTCCTGCTGGACAACGCGCTGCGTTTCTCCCCGCCGCTGTCCCGCGTCCATGTCTCCTTCGAGCAGGGCCACCACGGGGTCACCGTCATCGTGGACGACAGCGGCCTGCAGATGACGCCGGAGCAGCTCGACGAGGCGCGGGACATCCTCACCTGCCAACGCACCGACGACATCACGCAGCTCGGCGCCCTCCCCAAGACGGGGTTCCGGGTCGCCGCCGCTCTCGCGCACGCCTACGGATTCCGGGTCGACGTGCAGGCGCCCAACGCGCTGCTGGGCACCCGCGCGCTCCTCACCCTTCCCCAAGACCTCCTCACCACCGTGGCCGAGGCTGCGCACGTCCCCTCGCGGGCGGCGCAAGGTGTCCTGCAGGGCGCGCTCGCGCCCGTCCCGGAGAGCCGTCTGGCACTCGCCACGGCCGTGTCAAGGCCGCAACCCGCCCCCGTCCCGGCATCCCCGCTGGCCGAGCCCCTCGGCGCACAAGCCGCTCCCGGCACGACGGCCAGCGGGCTGACGAGGCGCCACCGGCGCGGTGCTCCCCTCTCCGCTCCCGCCCGCCGCCCGGTCAACGCGGAGCCGGGACGCGCGAGCGTGATCGCCTCCTGGGCCCGCGGCACCCAGGCGGCACGCGCCGAACAGAACGCCGCCCTCCCCCCGACCGACGACGAGCAAGGACACGAGGCATGAGCGAGAAGAACATCGGCTGGCTCCTGGAGCGCCTGGAGGAGACCGACGGCGTGGAGTACGCCGTGCTGGTCGCAGCCGACGGCATGAGCCCGGACTACACGCCCCGCCTCCCGCGCGAGCAGGCGGAGAAAATCGCGGCCATCACCTCGACGCTGTGGGCGGCGTCGCGGGCCTACGACCACGAGACGGACGGCGGGGGCGTGCGCCAGCTCGTCATGGAGTCGGTCGGCCACATCTCCCTGCTCATCCCGGCCGGGGAAAACACAATGCTCGCCGTCCGCACCAGCAGCCCCCACGCCGACATCGGTGTGATCAGCGAGGCCGCCCTGCGGCTGGCCACGAGCGTCGGCGAGCAGCTGGGGGTCAAAACCCGGGTGGCCAGCGGAGCGGAAGCACCGTCGGCATGAGCAGGCCGCGGCAGGATCCCGACCTGGTCAGGCCCTATGTCCGCACGGGCGGACGTACCCGCCCCAGCACGGATGTGCGCCTGGAGAGCGTGGTCTTCGCCGCAACCGGCACCCTTCCCGCACTCAACGCGGACGCACGCCGGCTGCTCACTCTGTTCGCCAGCGCGCAGGGCGGAGGTCTGGCCGTCGCCGAGATCGCCTCCGCACTCGCCCTGCCGCCCTCGACCACCCGCATCCTCGTCGCCGACCTCATCGGACTCGGACTGATGACCCTCGCGCAGAGTCACGACGCCGAACGCCCTCCCCTCACACTCATCGAAAGGGTCCTTCATGGCCTCCGCGCTCACGCCTGACCGGTTCGTCGCACCGACGGTGACGGCTACCGCGAAGATCGTGGTCGCCGGAGCCTTCGGCGTGGGCAAGACCACCTTCGTCGGCAGCGTCTCCGAAGTGCCCCCCGTGCACATGGAAGAGACCATCACCCGGGCCAGCGCCCTGGTCGACGACCTGGCCCGCACGCCGGAGAAGTCCACCACCACCGTCGGCGTCGACTTCGGACGCAAGCACCTCGGCGACGACCTGGTGCTGTACCTGTTCGGCACCCCGGGCCAGGCCCGGTTCAGGTTCCTGTGGGAGGAGCTGATCGCCGGCGCCCTCGGCGCCCTGGTCCTCGTCGACCCCCGCGACCTGGACGCCTCCCACGAGATCCTCGGCCTGCTCGAAGACAACTGCGTTCCGTACGCGGTCGCGGTCAACCAGTTCGACGGCGCACCCCGCTACCCGCTCCACGAGATCCACGAGGCGCTCGCCCTGGAGGGACACACCCCGCTGACCATGTGCGACGCCCGCGAGCGAGCGTCCTGCATGCAGGCCCTGATCCAGCTCACCGAATACCTCGCCCGTCTGGAGCCCTGACCGTGAGCACCGCGACCCACCGCATCCCCCTGTACGAGCCGGACTTCGCCCAAGACCCGCACACCTCCTACCAGCGCATGCGCGAGCAGTTCGGGCCCCTGGTCCCGGTGGATCTGGCCCCCGGCGTGCCCGCCACGCTGGTCGTCGGCTACGAGGAGGCCCGCCGCATTCTCGGCGACCCGCAGCGCTTCCCCGCCGACCCACGCCGGTGGCAGACCACCGTCCCGGACACCTGCCCCATCCGCCCGATGATGGAGTGGCGCCCCAACGCCCTGCGCTCCGCCGGCGCCGAGCACGCCCGCTACCGGGCCGCGAACACCTCCGCGCTCCAGGCCGTCGACCAGCACGCGCTGCGCGACCACGTCGAGAAGGTCGCCGACCAGACCATCACCGCCTTCAAGGCCGGCGGCAAGGCCGACCTGCTGTCCCAGTACGCCTGGCCGCTCGCCTTCCAGACGCTCAACCACCTGCTCGGCTGCCCCGACGAAGTCGGCCAAAGGATCGCGGACGGCATGTCCAAGATCTTCGACGGGGTCAACGCCTCCATCGGCAACCAGATCCTCGCCCAGGCCGTCACCGACCTCGTCGCCCTGCGCCGCGCGCATCCCGGCGACGACGTGACCAGCCGGCTCCTCGTCCACGTCGCCCAGCTCAACGACACCGAGCTGGGCCAGCAGCTCATCACCCTTTACGGCGCCGGCATCGAACCGCTGACCAACCTGATCACCAACACGCTCCTGGAGATGCTCACCAACCCCGACTTCTCCGGGGACCTGCACGCCGGAGACGCCTCCGTCCGCGACGCCCTGGACACGGTCCTCTACCGCGACCCTCCGCTCGCGAACTTCTCCATGAGCTACCCGCCCCGGCCGTCGGACGTCGGCGGCTACCTGCTCCCGGCCGACGAGCCGGTGGTCATCAGCTACGCCGCCTGCAACAACGACCCCGGCCTGGGAGCCCGCACGCCGCTGGGTAACCGCGCCCATCTTGCCTGGGGCGCCGGCCCTCACAGCTGCCCTGCCAGCTCACACGCCTACCTCATCGCCGAAGCCGCCATCCTCCACATCCTCGACGCCCTGCCCGAGATGGACCTCGACGCCCGCCGCGAGGACCTCGCCTGGCGCCCCGGCCCCTTCCACCGTTCCCTGGTGACCCTGCCGGTCACCTTCCCCACCAGCTGAAAGAGACCCTGACGTGTCCGAGCAGCAGATACTCGTCCTCGACCCCACCGGCAGCGACCCGGACGCCGAACACCAGGCACTGCGCGAGCGCGGCCCTGCCACGCTGGTGGACATCCTCGGCGTGCGCGCCTGGTCCGTCTCCGACCCGGCCCTCCTCAAGCGGCTGCTCACCAGCAAGGACGTATCCAAGGACGGCCGCGCCCACTGGCCGGCCTTCGCCGAGACCGTCCCCAGCTGGCCTCTCGCGCTGTGGGTTGCGGTGGAGAACATGTTCACCGCCTACGGCACGGACCACAGCCGCCTGCGCCGCATGGTCGCCCCCGCCCTCTCTGCCCGCCGCACCGCCGCCCTCCAAGCAGACATCGAGACCCTGGTCACCGGCATCCTCGACGACCTCGACACGCTCCCGGCCGACGAGAGCGTCGACCTGCGCGAACACCTCGCCTACCCGCTGCCGATCGCCGTCATCGGACAGCTCATGGGCGTCCCCGCCGACCAGCGCGCCGAGTTGCGCACCGTGGTCGACAACGTGTTCGCCACCCACCTCACCGCTGAGGAACAGGCCGCCAACACGACCGCCCTCTACGGCCTGCTGGACGCCCTCATCGACACCAAGCGCACCGAGCCCGGTGAGGACATGACCTCGCTGCTGATCGCCACCCGCGACGAAGAGGGCGACGGCTCCGCCCTCAGCGACGCCGAGCTGCGCGACACGCTCCTGCTGATGATCAGCGCCGGGTACGAGACCACCGTCAACGTCATCGACCAGGCCGTCACCACTCTGCTGTCCGACCCGCAGCAGCTCGCCCACGTCCGGTACGGACGGTGCACCTGGCAGGACATCGTGGAGGAGACCCTGCGGCACGAGCCCGCGGTCAAGCACCTGCCCCTGCGCTACGCCCTCACCGACATCCCGCTCCCCGACGGGCAGACCATCCGGTCCGGAGACGCCATCCTCGCCTCCTACGCCGCCGCCAACCGACACCCCGCCCTGCACCAGGACGGCGACCGGTTCGACGCCACCCGCCCCAGCAAGGAGCATCTCGCCTTCGGGCACGGCGTCCACTTCTGCCTCGGTGCCCCGCTGGCCCGTCTCGAAGTCTCCACGGCCCTGCGCCTGTTCTTCGAACGCTTCCCCGACGCCCAACTCGCCACCGAACACCACACGCTGCAGCGCCTGCCGAGCCTGATCAGCAACGGACACACCACCGTCCCCGTCCGCCTGCGCCCGACCAGCTGACCGACCTCAACGAGGAAACCTGCCATGACCACCCTCGCCCCAACACAGCGCCTCACCCCGTCCGAACTGCGGCTCGCCCAACACGTGGTGGAGGGCCTGAGCGCTCGCGAGATCGCAGCCGCAACCCAGCTCAAGCCGGGCACCGTCCACTCCACGCTGCGCACCGTGCGCTGGAAGATGCGCTGCCCCGAACGCTGCTCCCTCACCGTCGTCGCGCACCACCTCCTCAACGCCGGGGAGATCACCGCCCCTGCGGCGGAGCGGCCCGTTCCCGACATCAGCGCCGAGCAGATCAGTCTGCTCAAGGCCGTCACCGAACACAGCCTGCCCCGCGACATCGCGCGCGCCGCCGACCTCGCACCGGCCGACCTACGCGCCACGCTCGACGAGCTCCTCACCGACACAGGAGCGAAGGACACCACCCGGTTGGTGGTCCTGGCACACAGCTGGAAGCTGCTGCCGGCCGAGCAGGCCCCCGCGACGTCCCGCGGAGCATGCAAGTGACCCGGCCCACGACCCGATCTCAGCCGGGCGGGAAGCCGACCCGGATGACCCCGCCGCAATGTCCTCGCCGCGCGGTGGTGTCGGCGTTTCGGCCATTTGCGGCCCGGAGCCGTTCCCTGCCAGACCAGGGGTCCCGGATCCGCAGGTCCCCTCGCCCTGGGAATTGCGGGCTGCCCAGCACGACCGAATGACGTGTGTTCGATATCGCAGCCGTGTCGTTAGACCTCGCGACTCTGCCGCAGCGACCGTCCCAGGGGGAACGATGACCTCGGCCATTACGCAGGATCAGCCACCACAACCACCGGAGGGAACCTCTCAGGATGACCAACTGCAGGAGGCCAGTGTTCGAGAGGAGGAATTTCTCTATCGCGACGAGTCGCGGCTCCAAGCCGGATCTCTGCTGACCTTCCGCACCATGGCGCGGCGCCTTCCCTCGCTCGTACGGCGCTCTGTGCAGATGGCCTGGCGGGTGGACCGCGGCGCGACCATCGGACTGCTGGTGTGCCAGATCGGTACGGGCGTTCTCGCGGCTCTTGGCCTTCTGGCCGTCACGGGCACGATCACCGCGCTGATCTCTTCGGGCGATATCACCGAGCGGCTGTGGGACGCCGCTCCGCAGCTGGCCGTCATCGCCGCCGCCACGGGCCTGCGCGCGCTGCTGGGCATCATCGTCGTCTGGCTGACCGGCCGTCTGCGACCCGTTCTCGGCAGGGCTGCGGAGCTGACGATGATCGAGGCCGCGCTCGGCGCGGAACTGGCCGCCAACAACAAGCCCGGCTACAACGACGCCTACGACATCGCCGACCGCGGCGCACAAGTCACCCCCGACCTCGTCGAAGAGGCACAGGACGTCCTCGCGGCGACCGCGACGCTCACGGCCGGCGCAGCCGTGCTGACCGTCCTGGACCCGCTGCTCCTTCCCCTTCTTTTCCTCGCGTGCCTGCCGCAGGCCGCCGCCTACGTCCGGTCTGCGCGGGTGGTCTACCTCGCCGGGCTGGAGACCTCCGGGCGGCGCCGGATGCTGGGCAAGCTGCGTTGGCACATGGCCTACATGGAGTCCAGCGAGGAGATGCGCGCCTGCCTGGCCGGCCCCTTCCTGATCGGCCGGTACCGGAAGCTGGCCGCCTCGGTCAACGCGGCCGAACGCAAGGCCGCGAACACGGGCGCCTGGATGGGACTGGCCGGCGCGGTCGCCGGCGGGATCGCCTCGACCGCGGTGTGGGCGGCGCTGCTGTGGCTCCTGGCGTCCGGGCGGATGAGCCTGGCGGCCGGCGGCGGCGCCGTCTTCGCCCTGCAGACGGCCACCGGCTCGGTGCGCGGCATCATCAACGGCGGGGCCCGTCTGGTGCGCACCGGCTGGTACGTACAGGACTGGCAGAACTTCCTCGACAACGCTCACGGCCAGGCCATGGCCGACTCCCGCGGCACCGCGTCCCTGCCCGCCGCCCCGGAGCGCTTCGAGGTCCGCAACGTGACCTACCGCTATGACGGCGCCCCGAAGGACAGCCTCAGCGGCGTCTCACTCCACGTGCGGCGCGGCGAGATCGTGGCGCTGGTCGGGGAGAACGGCTCCGGCAAGACGACCCTCTCGCGCCTGCTGTGCGGGCTGCTGCTGCCCACCGGTGGCGACGTGGCCTGGGATCACGCCTCCACAGCGGCCCTGGACCCGTGGGGGTTGTGGGAGCACGTCGCTCTGGTCCCGCAGAAGTTCACGTATCTGCCGCTGACGATGCGCGACAACATCACCTTCGGGCAGGGCGACACCAGTGACGCGGCCCTGCTTGCCGCGTGCGAGGCGTCCGGCGCCGCGGAGATGCTGCCCCACCTCCGTTCCGGCCTGAACACCCTTCTGACCAGCGAGTGGTTCGGCGGACAGCAGCTCTCCGGCGGGCAGTGGCAGCGCTTGGTCCTCACCCGCGCCTTCCACCGGCAGGCGGCGCTGCTGGTGATGGATGAACCCACGGCCGCCCTCGATGCGCGAGCTGAGCACCGGATTTTCTCCGGCCTACGCGAACTGGCCAAGGACCGCGCCGTCCTGCTGATCACGCACCGGCTCACCAATGTGGCCGTCGCCGACCGGATTGTGGTCCTGGACGAGGGTCGGATCGTGCAGGAGGGCACGTACGCCCAGCTCACCCAGGAGCCGGGGCTCTTCCAGTCCTTGTGGGAGCTGCAGCGCCGAATGAGCGGCGACAACTCCTGATCACCGCTCGCCGTTACGCGCCGTACACACGCCCGCCCACCGTTGCGAAAGGCAGAGCCACGTGACTTCTCCTGTCTCACCCTCGGATGACGTCGCACCGCGTACCGCCCCGTCCGCAGCGCCGTATGCATCGTCCCGGCACGCGGTGTGGGTCGGCGCCGCCGCAATCATCACTGACCAGGTCGGCCGCGTCCTGCTGGTTCACCCCACCTACCGCGAGGACGACCGGTGGCTGTTGCCTGGAGGAGTCGTCGAACCCGGCGAACACCCGCACGACACCTGCCGGCGCGAGATCACCGAGGAACTGGGCCTGGCGGACCTGCCCCTGTGGGACGTGCTCGCCGTCCACTCCCTCTCGCCGCGCCACCCCGCCATCCGGCCCGGCACGCCGTGTCCCGGAGAGATCCGGTACGTCTTCGACGGCGGAACCCTCTCCCCCGACCAGGTGGAGGCGATCCGTCTGCCCCGCGAGGAGCTGTCCGAGTTCGCCTTCCTGGAGACCCGGGACGCGGTAGAGCGGCTGCGACCCGTAGACGGGCAGATCATGCTCGCCGCGTACCGTGCCCGGCTGGGGAACACCGCCACCGCGCACCTCGCCGACGGCCGGCACATCCTCGACGTCCCGGCGCTGGATCGCCATGACGTGCACGTCCGCTACCGGCCCCTGTGGGACAGCCCGCTCAACCGCGGCCCCGTCCCCGAGCGGCTCCCCGTGCAGCAAGCCTGGGCGTGGTGCTTCGTCCCCGACGGCCGGGTCGTCCTCGTTGCCGACCCCGGCCCCCGGGGCGCGCTGCCGATGCTGCCCGGCGGCACCGTGGAGAAGACCGACTCGACGGCCGAGGACACCCTCCACCGGGAAGCCGCCGAGGAGGCCCGCCTCACTCTGACCGACCCGGTGCGACTGGGCTGGGTGCTGGACGAGACCGGCGAGGTCTACGGCGGAGTGGGGCCCAACGCCCGGCTCCGCCTGGCCGCCCGGGTCACCGGCGTCGGGCCGGCGGCCGTCGACCCCGCCACCGGCCACCCTTTCGCACGCCTGCTCGCCGCCCCCGTCCAGGCAGCCGCCCTGCTGGGGTGGGGGCCGCCGGGAGCGCGGCAAGCCGGACTCGCTGCGGAGACAGCTCGGGAGCGCTGGGGCCTGCCTACTGCTTCCCCCGCCGCGATCGAGGAAGTCCCTGCGGAGGGGATGCGGCTGAGCTGACACGAACTACTCCCCCCCCCGCCTCGACTCGTCCCGCTCTGCCCTCTGAGGTGGCCCTATGCCGCTGTCGCACGACCACATCCGCACAAAGACCAGTTGGAGTCCTTCATGCCGCATCTCTCCATGAGCCGGGCCATATCCTCGGACGGCACCGTCGGCACCGAACGCCTGCATCATCTGGAACGGGCTGCCTTGAGCCACGGGGTGCCCGTCGAGGACGTGCTGCTGATCGCCGTCAACCTGTTCGGGATCACCTCCGACCAGGACCGTCATCGGGCCCGGGTCAACCTTCGTCTCGTGCGCCGCCCCGACGTCCCCTGGCAGATCATCGTTCCGCTGAACCGGCCAGCCAGCCCGTTTCGGCTGCGGGGCGACGAGTTGTCGCTGAACGGCGAGGTGGTCGCGCACGTCGAACGCATCGACGCCGACGAGGCGGTCGGGGGGTACTTCCGCAATGACGGCCGTGCCGCGACGCTCAACCCCAACGCCCGCAGCAGGTGCGTCGGATGCGGTTGGTGCCCCAACACCTTGGAGGCCGCCGCCGACCCGAGGCTGCAGGAGGAGCAGGGACTCGACGACCTGCTGCGCGCCCTCGGCCAGCAGCACCCCCGCCGCACCCTGACCGAGCTGACCGAGGTCACCGTCTCCACCGGCTGCTTCGAGCGGGAGGAGGCCGCCGTCGCTCACCTGACCGCCCTGCGGCCTGCCCTGGCGCGGGCCGGCGTCACGGCCCGGATCGGCTTCCTCACCTCCGTGCTGCGCAGCGACGAGGCGTTCCAGACCATCGCCTCGCAGGTGTCCCCGTTCGTGCTCAGGCTGACGGCCGAGCACTTCACCCGGCGAGCGGCCCTGATGAAGTCCACCAAGGCCGACCTGCGCCCGGAGCAGATGCCGGGCCTGCTGGCGCGGGCGAGGGCGGCGGGGCTGGACACCTCGTACACGTACATCGTCGGGCTGGACCCGATGGAGAACCTCGTGCGGGGCGTAAAGGCACTGGCAGGCGTGGTCAACGCGTTCCCGAACTTCCAGGTCTTCCAGGCGCACACGGTGATGATGCAGGGCATGCGGACGCCGGGCGCGGAGAGCCTGGAGTACTACCTCCAGGCGCGTACGGCCATCGAGCGGGCAATGGTGCCGACCGGGCTGAGGCCGGTGGGCTGGGAGTGCTATCGGCCGCTGTGGTACTTCACCTACGCGGGAGAGGACCTCGTCGATGGACCTCGCTGACGCGGTCATCGAGCGGGTGCGGGTCGAGCGCCTCGACAAGCGCGTGGCGGGTCCGTGGGAGGCGGGCGACAGCCGGTTCGCGGTGGTGGTCGAGGCCCGCGGGGTGGCCGGGGTGTTCGCTCCGGTCGACGAACTGCCCGCCGCACTCGTCGCCACTCGGCTCGGGCAGCTCGCGCTACGGCACGCGGTGACCGACCACAGGGGGCTGCTGCACAGGCTGCTGGCCGAACTCGGCCCGCACGCGGCAGGGCTTGGCCGCTGGGCGGTCGGGGCGCTGGACTGTGCGGTGTGGGACCTGCACGGCCGTCTCGCCGACCTCCCGGTCGCGGCCCTGCTCAGCGACCGGCCCGCGCGGCGGGTGCCGGTCTACGCCTCCTGGCTCTCCCTGGACCTGGCCTCCGCGTCGGCCGCCGAGTCGGTCAAGGCCACCGCCGGCGAGGGGTTCGCCTTCACCAAGTGGGCGTTGCGCGACGCGGAAGCCAGCGAAGTGGCGCTGCTGGCCGAACGGGCGGCGGCATGGGCGGGGCAGAGCGTGGCGGTGGACGCCCTGGGCACATGGGGCCACCTGCGGACCACGGAGGTCGCGCCGCTCCTCGCACCGGAGGCGGTGCGCTGGGTGGAGGACCCGCTCGCGCGGACCGACCGGGCCGCGTACACGCATCTGCGCAGGCAGGCGGAAGGTCTGCGGGTCGCGTTCGGGGAGCGACTGGCCCATGTGGAAGACGCCCGGGCCCTGCTGGAGCACTGTCGGCCAGAGGCGTTCACGTTCGACGCGGTGTGGTGCGGCGGCATCACGGAAGCGCGGGACTGGCTGGGCGTAGCCCACGACGTGACCGTCCCCGTCCATCTGCACGGCCGGGCGTTCCTGCCCGCCGTGCACCTGGCTGCCGCGTTCCCCCGTGCGGCAGGCGCGGTGGAGTACCAGGTGGTGTGGGAGCCGCGACGCCAGCGGGCGCTGTACGGCACTCTCCCGCCGGACGGCGGGTCCGTCGCGCTCCCCGATCGCCCCGGTCTCGGGATGGAGGTGCGCCGGTAATGCCCATGCACACCGGCGAGCTGGCGGTCCACGGCCGCCTGGAGCCGCGTGAGGAGAAGGTACTGCTCGTGGTGCACGAGCGGCTGAGCGGATTCGACACCTTCCTGTCCGCGACCCTGCGTCTCGACCGGCCGGTGGCGCTGCCGCAACTCCCAATCCGCATCCTCACGTTCGACGACGTCACCGTCCTTTCGCCTCTCGGCCCGGCTCTGCCGCAGGCACAGGCCGACGAGGCGTGGAGCGGCACGCTGCTGATACCGCACAGCTCGCGCCCGCCGACGATTCCCGAGGATCTCGCCCAGGCGGCTGCCGAGGCCGGTGTCGACACCGGCGGCTGGACGCCGACGGAGGCCCGGCAACTTCTGACCTTCCTCGGCGAAGCCGGCCCCGGTCCCGTGCGTACCGAGCGGATCAGCATGATCGTCGCGACCCTGGCGGATCGCCCGTGAGCCCGGCGACCGGCGTGCGGCTGGTGAGCCTCGACGTCGGATACACCCTGGGAGAGCCGTCGGGGACGACGCTGACGCAGCGCCTGGTGGAGCTTTCCCCGCTCCCGGTCCGGCAGGCGAAGCAGGTCGCCCAGCAGATCCTGCACGCCATGGACCCGCGCAGCGACGCGACGGGGCCGCAGACGGTGTGCGCCGCCCTGGGCCTCGCGCCGTCCGCGTTCCCCCACGACCACCGTCCGCCCGGATTCGCCCTGTGGCCCGGTGCGGTGGCGGCGGTGGCACGGATCGCCCGGGTCGCGCCGGTGGTCACCCTGTCGAACGTAAGTCACTGGGACGAACAGGAGACCAGCATCGCCGCCCTCCTCGCCCCCTACCTCCGGGCCCATCACCCGTCGTGGCAGATCGGGTTCGCCAAGCCCGACCCGCGCGCCGTGCAGACTGTCGCTCGGCTGCACGGCCGTGATCCCGCGGAGGTGCTGCACGCCGGCGACAGTTTCGACTACGACGTGCGCGGCGCACTGGCCGCCGGCGCCCGCGCTGTGTGGATCACCTCGCGCCCGCCGTCGGCCGAGGAACTCCGGCTGCTGGCCGAGCACCCCGGCCGGGTCACGGTCGTGCCGGACCTCGCCCGCGCGGTCCGGCACATCGAGCAGACCGTCCTTCCGTCAACCTCTTCCACCAGGAGCGCTACCCCGTGAGTCAGTTCGACACCACCGCCCCGTTCTACGCCACCTACCGGCCCGGCATCCCGAAGGAGGCCGTCGAGCTGCTCGCACAGCGGGTGGCCGGCAAGGAGAACCGGGTCCTGCTCGACCTCGGATCCGGCACCGGACAGGTCCCCCTGGCCCTGGCCGGGAAGATGACGGAAATCGACGTCGTCGAGCAGGACGCGGGCATGCTCGGCGAGGCCGACAAGGCGCTCGCCGGGCTGCCGGTCGCGGTCCGCCTGCACAACGCGTCGGCCGAGGAGTTCACCCCGCCCGCCTCCTACCAGGCCGATCTCGTCACGGTCTGCCGCGCCTTCCACTGGATGAACCAGGACGTGGTGCTGTCTCGCCTGGAGGGCATGACCGCGCCGGACGCGACCGTCGCGGTCATGGGCGACGGCAGCCTGTGGACCGCGCGCACCGGGTGGACCGACGCCCTGCGGGCTCTGATCCAGGAGTACCTGGGCGAGGAGCGGCGGGCAGGAGTGGGCAAGAAGTACGCGGCGCACAACCGGCCGTACCGCGAGATCCTCGCCGAGTCCGCGTTCGGTCAGGTCGAGGAGCGCACCATCGGCGTCGAGCGGAAGTGGAGCACCGAGACGGTGATCGGCTACCTGTACTCGACCTCCTTCGCCGCCCGGCCGCTGTTCGGCGAACGGGTCGACGACTTCGAGCGGCGCGCCCGCGCGCTGCTCGACGAGCACGCCGTCGCCGGCGGCCTGATCGAGCACGCCTCGTTCCAGGTCGTCCTCGGCCGGCGCGGCTGATCCGCCCCTCCCTCTTCGCCGGGGCGGCCCCCTTCCCGCCCCGGCCCTGTGTCCTTCCGGAAGGAGATCCACCATGCCCCGATCCGTGACGTGGAGCGACGACGAGCAGCGCCGGTTCGTCGACGACGGCGTGCTCATACGCCGTGGCCTGGTCCAAGGCGCCGTGCTGTCCCGGGCCCGCGACCTCGTCGGCGGCTGGCTGAACGAGCAGTACGACCCCGCGCGGCTCATCGCCTACACCGAACGCAGCTTCGCTCCCGAGCTGGAAGAACACCCTGATGTCGTCGCCCTCTACCAGCGAAGCGGCCTGGCGGAGCTGGCCGACGATCTGCTGCGGCCCGCGACGACCGCCCCGATCACCCAGGCACAGATCCAGATCCGGCTGCCGCACGCCGAGCAGCAGCCGGTGAAGGCGATGCACGTCGACGGCGTCTCCTGCCCGCACCTGGAGCCCCGCGACCTGCGCACGTTCACCTTCATCGTCGGCGTCGTCCTGGACGGCAGCGCCACCGCGGACGCCGGCGCTCTGCACTACGTGCCCGGCGGGCACCACCGGATGGCCAGCTACTTCGCCACGGACTGGGTCCTGGGGCAGCCGGCCCAGACCCCCGACGACATCGCCGCCCAAGACGGCACCGCCCTCACCGCCGAGCCCGGCGACGTGATCGTCATGCACCACCTCGTCCCGCACCGGGTCGGCATCAACACCAGCAGCACGCCCAGGGTGATGGCGTACTTCCGCGTCAGCCACGCCCAGCACCCCGGCCTCGCCCTCCGCGCTCTGTCGGACCCGTGGCTGGAGTACCCGACGCTCGCCGCCCTCGCCCGCCCCGGAACCGCGTGAAAGGGGAGAGCGCCGTGGACGTCCTCACCCCCGCCCAGCTCCCCGACGCGGCCCGGCTCCTGGCCGCCGGACAGATGGTCGCTGTGCCCACGCCCCGCTGGTACATGCTGTGTGCCCGCGCCGCCGACCCCGCCGCGACGAGCGCGGTCTTCCGCACCAAGCGGCGCCCCGGCACCAAGCCGCTGCTGTTCCTGCTCGACTCCCCGGCCACGGCCGACGCCCTGTTCGACCTGAGCGACGACGCCCGCCTGCTGACCGGCGGCCTGTGGCCGGGGGACCTCGCGCTGCGTCTTCCGTGGAGACCGGGCGTGGAGCCCGTCACGGCGGTCGGCTCCCCAGCGCTCGTCGGATGCCCCGACGGGGTCCTGGGTCAGCTGGTCGCCCTGGTCGGCGAGCCGCTGGCCGCCGCCGTGTGCGGCATCTCCACCCCCGCCGCCGGCGACGAGGACCACCCGGCGCTAACGGCCGACCAGGTCGTCGCATTCGACCGGACCACGGGAGCCGGTGTCGCCGCGGTCGTCGACGGCGGGATCTGCCCGCACGGCCGGCACATGACCATCGTCGACTGCCCCGCGGGCGCCGCAGCCCGCCTGCACCGGGAAGGCACCGTCCACCCCCGCGCCATCGAAGCCGCTCTCGCCCGGACAGGAGGACCGGATGTGGGCTGACCTCGCCCGCCGAACGAACCGCCTGGTGCCCGACGCATCGGTGGCCGCCGTCACCGACGCCCTCGACTACCTCTGTCTCGCCCAGCTCTACCTGCGCGACAACCCGCTCCTAGCCCGGCCCCTGACCCCGGCCGACGTCAAGACGCGACCGGCCGGCCACTGGGGGGTGTGCCCGCCCGTCAACCAGATGCTCGCCGCCCTGGGCCCGCTCCAGACCGCCACACCCGACGGCTACGAGCTGCACGTCCTGCACGGCGCCGGGCACGCCGGGCCCTCCGCCCTCGCCCACGCCTACCTCACCGGCCGACTCGGCCACGCCCACCCCGACCTGCGCCAGGACGCGGAAGGGCTGCGCGAACTCGTCGCGGGCTTCCCCCGGGCCGACATCGGCGGGGAGATCACCCCGATGATCCCCGGCCACCTGCACACCGGAGGCCAGCTCGGCCCCGCCCTCGCGATCGGGCAGGGCACCGTCCTCGACGCGCCCCACCGGCTGTCCGTGGTCCTGATCGGCGACGGGGAGTGCGAGACCGGGACGACCGCCGCCTCCTGGCTCGCCACCCGCGCACTGCACGGTACGGGCGAGCACGGCACCGTCCTTCCCGTCGTCCTGCTCAACGGGATGCGCATGGGCGGGCCGAGCGTGCTGTCCACCATGAGCCGCGCCGAACTCACCGCGTACTTCACCGGCCTTGGCCACCGGCCCGTCTACAGCGACGGCCGCGACTTCGGCCGGCTGCGCCAGGCGGTGGCCGAAGCGCTCGGCGCCGCCCAGCCCCTGGGCGTTCCGGGACCGTCGAGCGTCCTGGTGCTCACCCTGGACAAGGGCCACGGCGCACCCGCTCACCTCGCCGGCACCCCGGCGGTCCACAAGACGCCGCTGCGCGATCCGGCCGGTGTGCCCGCCGAGTTCGACGCGCTCGCCGACTGGCTGGCCTCCTACCAGCCCACGCAGCTCCTGACCTCCATCGGCCGGCCCCGGCCGCACTTGCTGCCCGCGCTCCCTCTTCCCCGGCCCGAGCCCGACGCTCTCCCGGCGCCGCGCGGCTGCGTCGCCGCGTCCGCCCAGGTCGCCGGTCACGCCGTCGGCCGCCCGTTCACGCAGGTGGTCCCCGAGGTCCTGCGGGGCTTCGCGGAGCGGGGCCCGTTCCGCGTGTTCAGCCCTGACGAGCTGGCCTCCAACCGCCTCGACCTCACCGACGAGCACGGGCGCCCGGTGCCGTGGGCGGTGGAAGTGCTCAGTGAGGAGCTGTGCCACGCCTGGGCCCAGGGCTACACGGAGACCGGCCGGCACGCCCTCGTCGCCACCTACGAGGCGTTCGCACCGATCACGCTCAGCCTCGTCCAGCAGCAGCTCAAGCACCGTGCCGTGCGCCGGCATGCCGGGCTCGCCCCGCTGCCGAGCCTGGTCTACCTCCTGACCAGCCTGGGCTGGCACAACACCCTCACCCATCAAAACCCCAGCCTCACCTCGGCGCTCCTGGCCGGTGGCGATCCCACGCTGCATGTACTCACCCCGGCCGACCCCGCGCGCACCGCCGCCGCGCTCACCTTCGCCCTGCGCAAGCTCGACCGGTGCACGCTCGTCGTCGCCGACAAGCACACGGCCGCCCACCACCCGCTGGAGACCCTCGATGAGGAGCTGCGGAACGGCATCGCGATCTGGCCCCACCTGACCCATCCCGGCGCCGACGAGCCCGACCTGATCCTCGCCTCCGCCGGCGACCTGCCCGCCGAGGCTCTCACTGCCCTCGCCCAGCGGCTACGCGCCGCACACCCAGACCTGCGCCTGCGGTACGTCCACGTCCACGACCTCACCGCTCTCGCCGAAGAAGGCGCCCACCCCCTCGCCCTCGCCCCGGACGCGTTCGCCCGCCACTTCGGCACCCGAGCGCCGCTCGTCCTGGCCACCAGCGGACACCCGGCCGACATCCATGCCCTCCTCGGCCGCCGCCACCCCGGCCCCCGGCTCACCGTCCTCGGCTACCGCGACCCCGGCCGCCCCGTCTCCCAGGAGGGCCTTCGCCGGCTCTGCGGCCTCGACAACGCCGGCCTGTGGCACCTCGCCACCACCCTCACCGACGCCCCGAAGGAGATACCGGCATGAGCACCCCGCTCCCACCCATCGCCCTCCACGCCGGCACCATCGACGCCTTCGAACGCGACGGGTACGCGGTCATCCACAACGCGATCACCCCGGAACTGCGCGACCAGCTCCTGACCGCCTCCGAGAAGCTCCTGGCCAGCAATATCACCCAGGGCCGCGACCGAGGAGGCGACGGCAAAGACGGCTTCCGCGAATGCCTCAACCTCGACCGCACCTTCCTCCCCCTCCTCGCCAACCCCGCCGTCCTGCCCACCGTCGTCCAACTCCTCAGCCCGAACATCCACGTGCTGTCGGCCCATCTCATCGCCCTGCCCAGCGGCCCGCCCCGCACCATCCGCATCCCCGAGCGCCACGGCTGGCACCGCGACATGTACGGCGTCACCGCCGACCTCGGCTTCCCCCACACCCCCCGCATGGCCATCAAGGCCGCCCACTACCTCACCCCCGTCACCCCCGACTGCGGGCTGACCATGTTCCTCCCCGGCAGCCACCGCCTCACCGAAGAACCCGTCGTCCCCACCGGAACCATCGACCCACCCGGCGCCATCACCCCCGACATCACCGGAACCGACGCAGTCCTCTTCGAGAACCGGACCTGGCACACCGGAGGCATCAACCTCTCCGGCCGCCCCCGCATCGCCCTGATGCTCCAGTACGGATACCGCTGGCTCCACCCTGTTGACGGCCCCGCCACCGAACTCCGGAAAGACCCCGCTCTCACCCCGATCGAACAGCAGCTCCTGGGACTGCCCGACCGCCGCCCGGACGGATCACTTGCCAAGGGCAGCGGAGCCGCCCCCATCCGCTCATGGTGGGAAACCAGCCCGTGGACTTCCGTGTCGGCCCAGACGCGCTAGCCGAGCGTTGGAGGATCCATCGACCAACCACCGCCCAAGATGATCGCCGTCGCCGAAGAAGCCGGACAATCCGTCCTCGGCGGGCTCACGCTCGACCGGATCGCCGCCGGCGGCGCCATCACCTGGCCGCCGGACACCGGCCTCGACGCCACGCATCCCTCAGCGGCCACCTCACCCAGCAGCTCCTTCACGGCACCCCCGCAGGATCACCCTCACTCGGCACGTCACCGTCGCTGCCGGCTAGCACCGCGCACCCGCATGACCCCGGCCGCCTGGCGTGCGTCCATCACTGAACGGCCTCGTCACGCACGCCGGATCCGTCGGACTCATTGCGGGCGCGTTGCTGCTCGTGATCGGCATCAACTGGGTCGGCGCCCTGCGAGGGTGCCTGCGCGCGGTCTGGGAGAAGGAGCAGGACCCGGGAAATCCGATCCTGCTCAGGCTCAAGGACACAGGTGTGCTGGTCGGTCTCGGCGTGTGCCGTGGACGAGGACGCGATGATCCCAGCAACATCCGCCGTAGCTGCTGAGCGGACTCGGAACAGGTACTGCCGGGCCGACGCCGAGAATTCCGAATGCGCTCCAGCGCCTGGGACCCTGAGCCGTTCGGGTCCGTTCCCGGCATTTCGCCACGTCGGATCCGTTCTCTCGCGGTTTGCTGTCGCGGTGAGGGGAATTCCGACGCCGGTGCTCACAGCCCGCCTGTGTGCGCGGTCGCACTGTCGAGGAGATCGCCGAGGACAGTCGAGAAAGGGGCGGCCCAGGATGCATCGCGACAAGCTCGGGATCTACCTGAATGACCACTTGGACGGTGCCACCTTCGGTATCGGACTCGCGCAGCGCATCGCTCACCAGCACCGCCACTCGGCGCGCAGCGCCGACCTGCAGCGCATCTCGGACGAGATCGCCCAGGACCGGCAGATCCTGCTCGAAATCATGGACTCGCTCGGCGTCCCCGCACGCCGCTACAAGGTCTACGGGGGTTGGGCGGCCGAGAGGCTGGGGCGCCTGAAGCCAAACGGCGTCCTGTACCGGCGCTCCGGGCTGAGCACGTTGATCGAGCTTGAGACCCTGCGGCTGGGAGTCGAGGGGAAGACCTTGATCTGGCGCACGCTGCTCGTCGTGGCCGCGGGGAAGCCCCGTCTGGATGAATCTCAGCTGCAAGGTCTGCTGGACCGGGCGCGGGGCCAGATCGACACGCTGGAGACGCTGCGCCTCACAGCAGCGGCGGCGGTCTTCTCCCCCCGGACTGCGCACCGTGACTCTGACAGCCCGTGAAACTGCGGTGACGTCGTCGAACGGGTAGCCGAGGCATGCCGATGAAGCCTTCCGATGCCGCAGGCCGTTCCCCTCTATTCGGACGGCTGCGCCGGGTGATCCGGCATTCGCCGGTCGGGGGCGGATGGAGACGGGGCCGGGAGCTGGAGCGAGCGAGCGTCAACTTGAGTGCAACATAGGCAGATTGATGACGGGGCCGATACTTGCGACGGGCCATGAAGCCGGAGTTCCGCACCGCCTGGGCCAAGCACAACGTGCGCCTGCACCACACCGGCCGCAAGTCCTTCCACCACCCCGCCATCGGCGTCCTCACCCTCGACTTCGACGCGATGGAACTGCCTGCGCAGCCCGGCCTCACCCTCACCGCCTACAGCGCCGCTCCCGGCACCCCCGAGTACAACGCCCTACGGCTCCTCGCCAGCTGGGCCGCCACCGAGATCACCTCACCCTCGTGGACGACCGATCGCGAGAGTTCCGCGAGGGGCTCGGAGCACGATCACGAAGACGCAGGTCGGCGCTCGCGGGAGTCCTCTTGAAGCCGGCGAGGCGTCCTTGTCTGCGTGCGGGCGGTACGGGCACAGCCCGGCAGGAACGCCGTCTGCTGGAAGGGTCCAGGCGGATCGCTCAAATTTCGTCGACGGTCGGGACCGCCGACTGCTGATGGTGGGTGGCCGCCCAGGTCGCGAGCAGGCGCAGGCCGTCCTCGGAGGCGGTGCCGGGTTCGGCGCCGAAGGCGAGGAGTGTCAGGTCCTCGTCGGCGACGAGGGCCATCGCCTCGAAGGTGAGGTGGAGGGTGCCGATGGCGGGGTGGTGGAGGTGTTTGAAGCCGGTGGTGTGGCGGCGTACGTCGTGGCGGGCCCAGCGGGTGCGGAAGTCCGTACTGCGGGTGGACAGTTCGCCGATCAGGGCGGTCAGGTCCTGGTCGAAGGGGTTCCGGCCGGCGTGGGCGTGGAGCAGGGCCACGGCGTCGTCCGCGGCGTGGTCCCAGTCCTCCCAGAAGTCGCGTGAGCGGGCATCGAGGTAGACGAACCGGGCGTGGTTGGGAGGCTGCGTCGTGATGTCGTGCAGCGGTGCGAACAGGGCCCGACCGAGTGCGTTGCTCGCCAGGACGTCCGTGCGGCCGTTGATGACGGCCGCCGGGGTGTCGGTCATCGTGTCGAGGAGGCGCTGGACGTTGGGGCGCACACCCTTCGGAGCCGCCGGTTTGCGGCGCCGGCGCGGGCTTGTTCCGGCGGCACGGGCCAGGTCGTAGAGGTGAGACCGCTCCGCGTCGTCCAGATGTAGGGCGCGGGCGAGGGCGTCCAGGACGGTGTCGGACACCCCGGCGAGGTTCCCCCGCTCCAGGCGTGCGTAGTACTCGGGGCTGACCCCGGCGAGTTGCGCGGCCTCGGCGCGGCGCAGGCCGGGCACCCGGCGGGCGCCGTAGCTGGGCAGCCCCACCTGGTCGGGGGTGATCCTGGCCCGGCGGGAGGTCAGGAACTCGCGGATCTCACTGCGGTGGTCCATGCCCTCCAGGCTAGGCAGCCGCGGAGCCTGGTGGGGTGCCCTGCCATTACACCTTTCGGCGGTGACTCCCTCGTTCGGCGATACGGCGGTTGCATGGTTGCCGACTCGCCCAGTGAACGGCTTCGCACCGGCTCTGCGGCCCCTCTCCCGAACAGATCAGCAAAGGACACCACCGTGCAGAACGTCACCTTCGACAACGCCGGTATCCCCATGGCCGGGAACCTCTACCTCCCGGACGGCTTCTCCGAGGACCGGTCGTACCCGGCGGTCGTCTCCGTCCACCCCGGCGGCGGCGTCAAGGAGCAGACGTCCGGTCTCTACGCCGAGCAGCTCGCCCGCGCGGGCTTCGTCACTCTCGCCTTCGACGCCTCCCACCAGGGTGCCAGCGGCGGCGAGCCCCGTCACCTCGAAGACCCCGCCTCCCGCGTCGAGGACGTGCGGGCCGCCGTGGACCACCTGTCCACGCTCGGCTACGTCGACGCCGACCGTGTCGGTGTGCTGGGCATCTGCGCAGGTGCGGGCTACGCCGTCAACGCCACGATGACGGACCGCCGTATCAAGGCCGTCGGCACCGTCAGCCCGATCGACATCGGCGCCGCCTACCGCCTGGGCTGGGACGGCTCCGAGCCTGTGGCCACGCAGCTCGCGACCCTGGACGCGGTGGCGCAGCAGCGGGCGGCCGAGGCCGGGGGCGCCGACGCCACCGTGGTGCCGTACGTGCCCGAGACGGTGGACGAGACCACCATGCCCGACATGGCCGAGGCCCACGACTACTACCGCACGCCGCGCGCCCAGCACCCGAACGCCGACAACTGCATGCTGTTCACCAGCGTCGCGAACGTCTATGCCTTCGACGCGTTCCACCAGGTCGAGACGCTGCTCACCCGGCCGTTGCTCATGGTCGCCGGCAGCAGGGCGGGCTCCCTGTGGCAGGCCGAGCAGCTACTGCCGCGGGTGAACAGCCCCAAGGAGCTGGCTGTCATCGACGGCGCCGGACACGTCTCCCTCTACGACGTCCCCGAGTACGTCGAGCAGGTGACGGCCCGCCTGACGCCGTTCTTCACGAAGTACCTCTGAGACCCGGCATCCGGCAGTAACCCGCCGGTCGGGGCGCACGGATCCGACCGTGGGCGCCACTCATCCCTCTCACGAAAGAAGGAGCCGAAGAAAATGAAGACGAACGTCACCTTCCCCAGCAACGGGCTGAACCTCGCCGGGCACCTCTACACCCCCGACGGTCACGACGGTGGCCGCCTGCCCGCCGTGGTCGTCGGCCACCCCTTCACCGGGGTAAAGGAGCAGACCGCCGGCCTGTACGCCCAGCGGCTGGCCGAGCAGGGCTTCGTCGCCCTGGCCTTCGACGCCGCGTACGGAGGTGAGAGCGAGGGCGAGCCGCGCGGCCTGGAGAACCCCTTCCAGCGGGCCGAGGACGTCAAGGCGGCCGTCTCCTATCTGAGCACCCGCGACGACGTCGACGCCGAGCGCATCGGTGCCCTGGGCGTCTGCGCCTCCGGCGGCTACGTCCCCTTCGCCGCGCAGAGCGAACACCGCATCAAGGCGGTCGCCACCGTCAGCGCCGTGGACGTCACGAGCCTGTTGCGTGACGGCGTGGGGCACACGGACGACGGGAGCGCCTTCCGCGGCATGGTCGAGAAGGCCGGGGCGCTGCGCACCGAGGAAGCACTAGGCAAGCCGGCGGTCCTGGCGAGCGCACTGCCGGACGCCGTGGAGGCGTCGGTGCCTGTGCTGTACCAGGAGTGCTTCGACTACTACCGCACCTCTCGCGGCCGGCACCCGCGCTCCACGAATCAGTGGGTGATGCGCAGCGTGGACCAGATGGCGGTGTACGACTCGTACGCCATGATCGACGCGATCTCCCCGCGGCCGCTGCTGATGATCGCCGGCTCGGAGGCGGACACCGCCCACGTCAGCCGTGAGGCCATCGCAAAGGCGGGCGACCCGAAGGAGTTCTTCGTCATCGACGGTGCCACCCACGTCGACCTGTACGACCAGGACAAGTACGTCACCCCGGCCGTCGCCAAGCTCGCCGACTTCTTCGGCAAGCACCTGTCCGCCTGACCGCCGGTTCACCGGTGCCGACGCAATCGCGTCGGTGGTGCACGTCAACGAGCACTGCTCGCACCCGCAGCTGTGCACCATTGATCTTCATGGGCCTGGTGAACCACGCGACGGGCAGACCGCCACTACCGCCGCCCCGGCAGCCAGAAGCGCATTCCCACGGACTCATGCCGCCAGAGCACGGCGCCTGCCGTACCCGCATTCGCTTTCGGCGACCGCCCCGTGGGCCGTTGGCCAGCGTGCGATGCGTGGGCCTATCCGCGTACCGCTGGGAAACGGCGTCAAAGGATGACTCCCTCGTGCATCTCTCCGAGCAGCGACGCCAAGTGCTCAGCCGTTGCGAGCAGGATCCGGTCCGAGTACGCCGGCCCCACGAGCTGAACGCCGATCGGGAGGCCGTCCGCGCTTCGCGCGACGGGCACGACGAGACTGGGCAGGCCGACGTGGCTGGTGAGGTTGGCCCAGCCGGTCTGGTCGAAGAAGCTCCGCTCTGCTCCGTCGACCGTGAGAGAGCGTGCGCCGGCCGGGATCGCCGCTGTGGGAGCGGCGGGGGTGATGAGGACGTCGTGCTGAGCGTGGGCGAAGAAGTGGTGCCACGTCTCCCGGAGCCGGAGGCGCTCCTCGTTGGCGCGGAGCCAGGTGCGGTGTGTCTGCGTTCGGTGTCGGAGGACGGCGGCCCGTGGGCTCGCGTCTTCCGTGTGCAGGTCACGGGCCGCCGCGAGTTCGGCCGCGCCGGCCTCGTCGTCGGTGGCGGCCGTCGTGGTGGCGTGGAGGAGCTGCTCGAAGAGGCGGAGAGAGTCAGTGAAGCCGACCGGTCCCGCGGCGCGGCGGATGCTCGCGCCGGCGGAGGCCAGTGTCCGTTCGACGGTGGCGAGGGCGTTGGCGGTGTCGCGGTCGACGGGGCAGCTCGGTTCGTCGGCCCATACCGCCACGCGGAGCTGGCCTGCCGTGCGCCGCGCCGTGGGCAGGGTGACGCTCCAGGGGTTGTCTTCGTCGGGCGAAGGTGTGGTCAGCGCGGTGAGGAGCAGGTCGAGGTCGCGGGGGTGGCGGGCCAGGGGGCCTGGGGTGACCATGTCGCTGCTGGTGATCCACCCCGGTGGGCGGGGGATGTGGCCGCGGGCCGGAATGAGTCCGTGCGTGGGGCGCAGGCCGTAGACGCCGCAGTAGTGAGCGGGGAGTCGCAGGGAGCCGGCGAGGTCGCTGCCGAGGTCAGCGGGGGTCAGGTGGGCGGCGACTGCTGCGGCGGGGCCGCCGGAGGAGCCGCCGGTGGTGCGCTTGGGGTCGTGCGGGTTGAGTGTGGGGCCGAACAGGGCGTTGTCGGTGTGCAGGTCCTGGCAGTACGCCGGGGTGTTGGTCTTGCCCATGATGACGGCGCCCTGGTGGCGGAGCCGGGCGACGGCGACGGCGTCGAGTGCGGGTACGTGATCGGCGAGGTCTTCGGCGCCGCTGGTGGTGCGCAGGCCGGCCGTCTCGAAGCTGTCCTTGATGGTGAGGGGAAGGCCGTCGAGGGCCCCGTTGCTCTCGTTGCGGGCGCGGCGTTCGTCGGCCGCGTGCGCGGCGGCTCGGGCCGCGCTGTCGTCTCGGGTGACGACGGCGTTGATGTGGCTGGCGTCTATCCGGGCGAGGTGGAGGTCGAGCAGTTCGCGGCTGGAGATCTCGCGGCGGTCGAGGGTCTGGAGCTGGACGTGGGCGGGCTGGTGGGTGAGGTCGGTCGTCATGCGGAGACTCGCTCAAGGTGGGGCGCTCGCGCGGGCTGGCGGGGCAGGTGGCGAGCGACGTCGAGGAGAGCGCCGATGTCGTCCATGGGCCGGCTGGTCTGGCGTTCGGAGTCCGCGAACTCGGTGAGCCGGTCGGGGGCCGGGCGGGTGCCTTCGGCTCGGGCAGCGATTCCGGCGAGGATCTGGTCGGCAGTGACGGCTGCGGACAGTTCTTGGCCGTGAAGCCCTCGGGCCCGGTGATGGGTTTCGCTGGCCTCGCGGACTGCGGCGTCGAGGTATTGGCGGATCACAAAGCGGCCGTCCCGTATTTCGACCGTGCGGCGGTAGAGCCGGATCGAGATGCTGCGGAAGCGGCGCCTCTGGGCCGGGTCGACTCGGTCGATCGGCAGCTCGATCTCGGGCGCTTCGCTGTAGAACGCCAGCCACAGGGGGCGCAGGCCGTAGTAGCTGCGGTACTGCTTGATCCGGTGCTGGACGCTCTGTGCCTGCTCTCTGATGGTGGGCACGAGCCAGCCGATGAGCGTGAGCATGGCTCCGACATCGCCGCAGGTCCAGGCGAAGTCTTCCCATTCTGCGAGGGACGTGTTGAAGGCGCCGGCGATGACGTTGCCGATGCGGACGGCGCTGTATCCGAGGGTGACGGTCGCGCCGACGGCGACGATGCGCAGGCCGAGGCGGACGGACCCACGGGCGCTGCAGCGGGCAAGGCGCCAGCAAGCGCGGGCGAGGAACAGCTCTCCGAGGGTGTAGGCCGTGACATACAGGGTGAGGTAGGCGGCGTACCAGTCGTCGTGCGCGTAGTACAGCGTGAAGTCGATCGGTCGCGGCGCGCTGGGCGTCAGCAGGGCGAACAGCACCAGCAGCCCGGCGATCACGGCGGAGCCGGCCCAGAGCCAGCGGCGACTGCGCCGGCGGGCGACCTCGGGCGGGGATCCCCAGTAGGTGAGGACCACCTGCTGGCAGGCCAGCAGCGCGACCACGCAGCCCTGCGCGAGGGGCACGGAGATGTTGACAGTGCCGAGCACGCGGTCGAGGTAGTTCCACACCGGCGTGAGGGAGAACAGGAACGACAGCCCTGACAGCAGGAAGACGGCGGCCATCGCGGTGGAGGCGGGGTCCCGGCGCCGGGTGGGCACGTCCCGCAGCAGGCAGAGGAAGCCGAGCGTCGCGACGACGAGGCTGATCGGGTGGAGCAGATCCTTCACGGCCGGGCCTCCCGTCGGCGCAGCAGCGTGTGCGTGACGCGGTCCTGGACCTCGTCCCCGGAGGATTCGTCGCTGCGCCGCCACCGGTCGATGATGCGGCGCTGGAGCAGCGACGCGAGGAGTTCGGTGTCCCGCTCCTCGTCTTCGTCGTACTTGGTGCGGCCCAGCATCATCTGCACGGTGGCCGGGTCCACGCTGGTGATGAAGGACGGAGCCAGCGCGGACACCGGCCGGCTCTCGTGATGGCCCAGCAGGAGGTGGCTGAACTCGTGGGCGATGATGTGGTCCTGGTGCAGGGAGCTGGTCCGCGGGTCGTAGAACACGTGGACGGCACTCTCCGTGACGGCGCACGCCCCGCACACCGAGGGCGCCTGTTCCCGGGGCGTTAGGACCACCGTTCTTCCCGTGCGGCGAGATATCTCGTCGCTGAGGTCGCGGATGTTGGTGACGTGCGGGAGCTCCAGCTCGGCCAAGAGGTCAGGCCGGCGCACCCTGCGTGTAGACCACATTAAGTTTCCTTGATCATGTACTGAACTCTGGCCGTTTACGCGCTAGTTGAGGGCGGCAACCCCTCGGATTCTCTTACGCTCTCGACGATTCCCAGGACGGCATCCATTCCGTCCGATGAGACATCGGATAGGCGAAGAAGAACGTTTTTGATCTTTGCGTCGCGAAGCAGTACGAGCAACTCAAGTTCCTGCACTGTCTTTTCGGCGACCGCATCATCGAACCAGTAAGCGGGGTCCACGCCGAAGAACCCTGCGAGCGCTTCGAGATGACGCTTCGTCGGGTTATCACGCTGCCCGGTCCGCAAGAGCCACAGGTACTGCGCCGACAGCTTGCCCAGCCCTCGATTCTCCATCATCTCGGCCACTTCAGCGTTGCTGAAGGGGCCGCGATCGGGCGGGTGCACCGTGTCGAACAGGCGGTTTAGGCGATCCATGAGCCCCTTAGGGTTCACCTGGCCTCGGGTCGACTCTTCCATGATCCTTTCCTGGGTGGACTTCGTGGTCACTTCAAGCACCCTACCCCGCCATAAACACCAGTTGACGGCAAGATCCTCCGTATGGAAAGTTCTTCCCCATCAGCACGTTTTCCGTGTGGCGCGCACCGCCTTTTTAGGTCGGCCTGTCCGTTTCTACCGGCAGGAGCGCACCGGGCGACGTGGCGCGAGCCACATTCACCCAACGGCATACGTCACCTCTGGCATGCAGAGATTTGATCTTCGACTGGAAAGTGCGGTGGCGACAGTGGAAACACCTCATCCACATCGCATTTCCGCAGCGAGAGACAGCAGACACCCGCTCCAATTCGGACACAATGATGCGCTCTCGACATTCAGGGCAACCGCGGCAACGGCGGCCCTCTATGCCGGGAGGCGGCGGGCTGCATCCCGTCGCGCAGGCGACTTCGACAGCAGGCCGAATGGTCACACTCTGCAACTAGTACAGAGTTTAAGAACCAAGTCTGGATCTTGACACGGGTCCGTGCGTATGTTTCTCGTCCCCGGGCAGCCTGCCCGCCACGACGGACGTGAGGAGACCACGAGCACGGACCGGACCTCGAAGGTCCACAACGAGCGACGGCGTCCGAGAGCGGTAACTCACGGACGCCGAACGCTAAGCGGCATACCCGCCCCGGCAAGGGCGGAGATTGCCCACCATCACCACGCTGAGTCCTTCCGAAGGGCGCTTCAGCGTGGCAACACTGCAAAGGGGATTCTCGCATGCCTCCTGCCCTGCGCAAAAGGCCCTTCCGCCTGGCCTGCGCGGCAGCCACCCCCGCCTCGGCGTCATCGTGCCCCGAGCCGGAGCGCACCATCCCGGCCCCGCCGAGCGGCCAGCCCTGCACCGTGACCGGGAGCGGCCGATGAGCAGCGATGCCCGCGAGTGGGTGTGGGAGCACAGCTCCAGCCGGGGAACCGCGCGTCTGGTCCTGCTGTCGATCGCCGACCGGGTGGCGGACGAGCAGTGCGTCTCCTGGGCCTCGCTGTCGAGCCTCGCCAAGCGCACGCGTGCCTCGGTCTCCACGGTGCGCGAGGCCATCGACCGCCTGGTCGGTGCCGGTGAGCTGGAGCAGCTCGACGATCTCACCGGCCCCCAGCGCAGCACGGTCTACCGCCTCCCCCTCGCCGCCAAGGCCATGGCAGAGACTGCGGAGGACGAGGACGCCAGCCAAGGGCAGGCGGAGGAGCACAAGGCCACCCCGGTGCTGAGGATCTCAGCCCTGCGGCGGTGCGGAATCCGCCCGCGTGAGGTGCCGGAATCCCCCGCGAGGGTCCGGGAACCGGCAGTACCGGAAACCGGCAGGTCCCGGCGGAAACCGGCACCTCGACGTACCGGAAACCGGCACAGCGATGTACCGGAAACCGGCACACAGAACCGTAGTGAACCTGATTTGAACCGGAAGTACAGCAGTAGTGGTGGTGCCGCCGTCACCTCGGCTGCCGAGTGGCAGGTCGACCCAGCCACCCACACCTGGGCCCGCCGACAGGGACACCTCGACCGCCTCGGCGAGCATGGCCTGCAGGCCGCCGACGCGAAGTGGCGTGCCCACCGGGCCGCCCTCAAGCCGAGGCCGACGGAAGCGTGGGCTGCCGACTGGCGCTCCTGGGTCGCCCGAGAACACGCCCCCAGCCGCCCGAACCTCTACGCCGTGCCCGGCAAGAACACCGCCGTCCCGGGGGGCATGACGCGGGCCGAGGCCCACACCGCCGCCCTTCTCGCCGCCCTCGACGAGCCGACCGGAACGGAGGGCTGAGCGTGGACCGCCGCGAAACCGCCGCCCTGCTGGCCTACATCGGCCGCCTCGACCCCCGCACCATCCGCACCGATCAGGGCGAGGCCCGCGACCAGCTCGCCCAGTGGCACGAGCTGCTCGGCGACGTGCCGCTGGCCACCGCGCACGGCTGGGACGCCCGCGTCGCCGCCCGCCGGCACATCGGCATCTCGCCGTACCAGATCCTGCCCGCGGACATCGGCCGCCCGTGGGCGAGCTACCGGCGCGACCGCCTCTCCCGGCACTGCGACCCGACTCCGTCCGTCGACCCCGACGACCAAAGGGCCTGGACCGCGGAGCTGGCCGGCACCCGCCGCGCCGTCGCCTCCGGCAGCACCCAGCCCGCGCAGGCCCGGGCCATCACGAGCGGCCGGCACGGGATCGACCCGAGGCTGCAGGCTCGGCTGGACCAGATCGGCTCCTGCATACCGCCCGCCGCCCGAGCAGCCCTCGCCCCCTACCGGCCCGCCCGGGCAGCACGCGAGGCAGCCGTCGCACAGGGACTGCCCGACGCGCTCGGCGTCCGCTGCGAGTGGTGCCAGGCCCAACCCGGCGAGCCGTGCCGCCGCCGCAGGATCGGCCCCGACGACGGGGTGCGCGCAACCGCCCCGCGCGCGACGCCGCACCCCGGCCGCCTCGATCTCGCCGCCGCCCGGCAGACCGGGCAGGTCCAGCAGCCCGCGATGGCCTGACCGGCGTGCAAGGCCGGTGCACCCCGTCCGGTGCACCCGCCACCCCACCACCGTCCCGCACCGGCTGCGGCGCCCGCCCTCGCGCCGCAGCCGACACCCGACGTCGCGTCCCCCCGAACACCGGCCCCGACCGGCCGACGCGGCAGGACATCGGAGACCCCCCTTGCGCCACATCACCACCCACGCCACGCCGGCCACCGGCCTGCGCGGCATCGGCGACACCGACTGGCACACCCGCGGTGCGTGCCACGGCATGGACGTCGAGGACGCCGACGCGGTGTTCTTCCCCGGGCCCCGGGACCACGAGGAGATCGCGGAGGCGAAGGAGCTGTGCGGCTGGTGCCCGGTACGACGCGACTGCCTTAACTTCGCCCTGGAGAACGTCCTCAAGGAGGGCGTCTGGGGCGGCCTCACCGAAGCCGAGCGACGTCCCCTGCACGGCGGCCTGCCCCAGCGCCTCGACTACAGCCGGGTGATCGCCTTCTTCAACGGACGCGACGTGCATCTCACCGAGCCCGAGCGGCAGGCCGTCGTCGACCACGCCTACGTGCGCGGCTGGCGGCCCGACCGGCTCGCCGCCGCCCTGCAGATCAGCCACAAGCACGCCCGTGACCTGCTGCGGCAGGCCGCCAACAAGGTCTTCGACCGCGACAACACCCTCGGCGTGCCGCCGAACCCGTACAAGCAAAACAAGAAGACCAAGAAGAAGGCCACGCAAAGAGCCGGCCGGCCCACGTCCTCCACGCCCGAACCCCAGCAGCCGGTGTCGACGCTCGCGAAGCCCGACCCGGCCCGCACCCCTCTCGGAAAGGCAGCATGACCCGCCCCATCGCCGTGTCTCTCGGCAGCGTCCCCGACGTCGCCTTCCTCCTGGCCATCGGTGTCCCCGTCACGGCCGTGGCGATGGCGCTGACCGCCTGGGCACTCCGCCACCGGCGGACGCACCCGCAGAAACGTCTCGGCGGTGCGGCGGTCAAGGTCGCCGCGCTCGCCGCGCTCGGCTGCACCGCCTACAGCGCGGACACCAGCTGGCGGTTCGCCGCCGACTACCTCGACATGGCCGGCACCGCCGAGCGCATCGGCATGTTCGCCGCCGCCGAACTCGCCCTCTTCGCCACCGCCCTCATGGCACGGCAGAACCTGGCGACCCAGGGCGCGCCCGGCCTGCCGGGCATCCTGGTGTGGGCCATCACGACAGTGCAGGTCATCCCCGCCTACGCCGAGAGCGGCCCCGTCGGCGGCACCGTCCGCGCCTTCGTCGGGCCGGTCATGGCGGCGATGCTGTGGCACCTCGCCATGGGCATCGAACTGCGCCTGCGCACCCCCGGCGCCGCGTCCCACGGTCTGATCGCCACGCTCGGCCGTGAGGCGCGCGAGCGGCTGCTGTCCCGCCTGGGGATCGCCGTCCGGGATCGCGACGCCGCGCAGATCACCCGCGACCGGGCCACCGACCGCGTCGTCTCGCTCGCCGCCCGCCTCGCCGAACGCACCCCCGAACAGCAGCAGAACCGACGCGGACGCCGGCTCACACGTCGGCTGTCGAAGGCCATCGGCCGGGCCGCGGTCGGTACGGACTCCGCCCAGCGCGACAAGCTGCTCGGCCAGCTCGCCGCCCGCCGGCACGCGCTCACGCTCGTCACGGTCCCCCTGCCCTCCCCCTGGTCCCCGCACCCCGCCGGGACGACGACGGTGACGGTCCCCGCACCGACTGGCCGAAACACCGCGTCGCCCATGGACGGTCCCGACACGGTCCCGCAGTCTCTCGGGGACCGCGGAGCGGGGTTCGGGGACCGTGACACGGGGACCGACACCACCGGGGACCAGGCCGAGGGGACCGAGGCGGGGACCGACACCACCGGGGACCGGACCGACGGGACCGAGGCGGTCGGACCAGAGCCCTCGCAGCCGCTCGCAGGGTGCGCGGGGACCGGCCTCACCGAAGCCGAAGTGCCTGCTCAGAGGACCCGACTGGACCGGGGACCGGACGGCCACGAGTCGGGGACCGACACCACCGGGGACCGGGGACCGAACACCCCCAACACGGGGACCGACACCACCGGGGACCGGGGACCGAACACCCCCAACACGGGGACCGACACCACCGGGGACCGGGGACACAAGGTGCCGGCACGCCGGCAGTCCCCCACGAAGGCCAAGGGCAGGGCAAAGCGCGGCGGCCGGCCGCGCAGCCCGAGGAAGCAGCGCCCGCCGCGGGAACCGGGGCAGTCCGTGGACCAGCTCGTCCAGCAGGTACGCCCTCACGTACCGGCCCTGCTCTCACGGGACGGCAACGAGCGCGTCACCCGGGTCCAGCTGAGGGAGATCCTGCGCCGCGAAGACCTCAAGGGCGTCCGAAACGACCGCATCAGCCTCGTCCTTCAGCAACTGCGGACCGAGGCCGACAACGCACCGACCAGGAGTACCACCCGATGAAGACCTGCCAGCAGTTCGCCAGCCTCCGCCACGAGTACGAGCGGGAGATCGGCTACCTGCACGCCCACTCCGAACTGCATGCCGGCACTGCGGCGGCGAGGTCCAGCGCGACGCAGGCCAAGTCGACCAAAGCCCGGATGGCCCGGGCGCTCAGCGGCCACGTCGGACGTTGCCCCGAATGCGGCTAACCCGCAAAGCCGCAGGTCAAAGCACTACGGATTGCGGTGGCCCGGCTATGGGCCGAGCCACCGCCCAGACCGGGAGGCACCGGTGATTCCCCATCCCAACCGCCCGCCCACGTCCGCTGACGCCAGCGCCGGCGCCTGGGCGGAGGTCCTGGTCCGCCGAGGGCTTCTGCACGCCGCCGTGCTCGTCCCGACCGGCCAGTGGCTCGTCCAGCACACGGCCGGCGGACCTGTCCAAGTCCTCGCCGGCCCGTCCGAAATCGTCGGACTGGCCGCCGCCGTCCAGCACCGCATCCGCTCCACGAGGCCCGATACCCGGTGACGAACCCGAACACGAACCGCACCGCCCCGGAACCTGCTCCCGACTCCAACTCGGTCTCAAGGCGAGCAAGTTGGGGCGGAAGCGTAGCTTCCGCCAACCCCGCCCCCGAGGGGGCGGGGCAGGACCCGCACCGGGGGGCGCAGGTCCTTCCGGCTTCGACCGAGGGCGGGTCGGAGCCGGGGCAGGAGGAGCAGCAGACCGACCGCCGCGCACGCCGACAGCGTGCTCCTCGCGCCCGCCAGCGCCCGCGTCAGCCGCCCGAGAAGAAGCGCCTGCACCAGCCCAACACCCGTTTCAACGAAGAAGAGTTCGCCCTGATCAAGTCCGCCGCCGAGCGATGCAATCTGTCCGTCGCCGGGTTCCTCGCCCGCTCCGCGCTCGCCGCCGCCCGCGACCTCGGCCGCACCAGCGCCGAGATCGCCGACGAACGCGAAGTGATCACCGCCCTGTTCGACAGCCGGCGTCGGCTCGGCTGGGCCGGCAGCAACCTCAACCAGGCAGTCAAGGCACTCAACTCCGGTGCGGACGCCCCCCAGCTCGAAGCAGCCGTCGCCGCCGTACGGCGGGCCGCCGACACCGCCCACGAAGCCGCCGCACGGCTGATCGAGCGCCGCAGCTCATGATCCCCAGCGTCAACTCCTCCGGCTCCCGCACCATCGGACTCCTCGCCTACCTCTACGGCCCCGGCAAGCACGAGGAACACACCGACCCCCACCTCGTCGCCTCCTTCGACAGCATGTCCCCCGACCCCGGCCGCGACCCGAACGCCACCCTCAAAGACCTCCAGCAGCTCCTCGACCAGCCCGTGACGGCCCTCGCCGAGCACGCCCGCCCGGCCAAACACGTATGGCACACCTCCGTCCGCGCCGACCCCGGCGACCGGATCCTGTCCGACGAGGAGTGGGCCGACATCGCCCGCCGCATCGTCGCCGCCACCGGCATCGACCCCGGCAAAGGACAGCCCGGCTGCCGCTGGGCCGCCGTACGGCACGCCGACGACCACATCCACATCGTCGCCACCCTCGTCACCGAGGACGGCCACCGCCCCGACGACTACCGTTCCGGCACCCGCGCCCAGGCAGAAGCCCGCCTCATCGAAAAGGAACTCGGTCTGCACGAGGTCGCGCCCGGCGACGGAACGGCCGCGCAGCGGCCCACCAGCGCCGAACGCCACAAAGCCGAGCGCCAGGGACGCGAGCGCACCGCCCGCGAGGAACTGCGCGAGACGGTACGGCGCGCCATGGCCGGCGCGGGCAGCGAGGAGGAGTTCTTCGACCGGCTCGCCGGCGCCGGCCTCCTGATCCGTCAGCGCGCCGCGCCCTCCGGGGACCTCCTCGGATACAAGGTCGCCCTGCCCGACGACCGGAACAAGGACGGCGAGCCGGTGTTCTATCCCGGTGCGCGCCTCGCCCCCGACCTCTCGCTGCCCCGCATCCGGGAGCGTTGGTCCGCCGATGCCCAGGACAACCCGGCCCCCCGGCAGGAAGATGCAGTCCGCACGGGACCGGGCACACCGGCCGCTGCCCGCCGCAGGACCGCTTCGGCAGCGTGGCAGGCCGTGCTGGTCGTCGAGACCGGCAGCGACGCGGTCGCCGCCGCCCACATCGCTGCCGCCGGCGAGGTCCTGGACGCCCTCGCGAAGACGTCCGCAGCCCACACCCGCCGCGAACTGCGTGACGCGGCAACGGCCTTCGAGCGGGCCTCGCGCTCCCACGTCCGCGCCGTCCGCGGACACGACCGCGACCTGCGGCAGGCCGCCCGCGACCTCGTCCACGGCGGCCCCGCCCTCGGCCGCGGCGAGGACGGCGCGAGCACCGCGATGGCGATCGACATGCTGTTCTTCCTCATCACCGCGACCATGCACTGGCACGCGAAGAAGGGACACGCACAGCAGGCAGCCGCCGCCCGACAAGCCGCCGAGCATCTGCGCGCCGCCTACGAAGAAGCCGCCGCCCAGCCCCTCGGCGTGCTCTACCAGCGCGGCCGACGCCTGAACCAGCCGATGCTCCAACGGCAGACGAGGGTGCTGCGCGAGGCACTGCCGACGCTGGCCGAACAAATCCTCGCCGAACCCGGCTGGTACGCCCTGGCCGCGACCATCGTGGAAGCCGAGGCCGCCGGCCACGACCCGGCCGCGCTCCTGTCCGACGCGGTGGAGCGCCGCGAACTCGACACCGCGACCTCGGTGAGCGATGTACTGGTGTGGCGGATACGGCGGATGGCCGACCTGCCCGCGGACAGTTCGGGGCTGCCCGACATCGGTACGACGACGCACTCGTCGACAACGCACAGGGCAGCGTCCCGGCCTTCCGCACCTGGCCGGCGCCGGGGCGGGGCGGAGACATCCGGCAAGACCCGGTAGGTCCTGGGAAGGCAGGGCTGCGGTCTCAGCGCATGGACGAAAGCAGGGACACAAGACCGTCTCGCACGCGACCCACAGCACGGCCGGTCGCCACGCGGCCCTCCGGCGAGGTTCAGAACCGCCCTGCCGTTCGCGGGCGCCGCGCACACGACGGAAGGGAATGACGCAGGTGCGGCAAGTCACGCCGCTAGGGGCCGCGAAGTTCAGCCGTACCGGGGAAAACCTCCCCTTGCTCCCTGGAGACACACGTGCCGCAACCAACTCGTCATTCCTGGCTCGGGGATGGAAGGAAATGCTCTCTGGCCTGCACGAACGCCAGTGTTGACTTGGTGAATTGAAACCGCCGAAGGGCGTAGGGCACGCTCATGAAGCGAGCAGGACGAGGCAGGGGAGGACGTCAGGGTGTTTCACCGGATACGCCGCCGGGTCAAGGGGCCCAGCCAGGAGCAGGCCGAACGGGACCGTGAATGCAGCGAGCCGGCCTCCGTGGTGGATGACCTCCTTCCGCCGGAGCTGCGGGTGCCCAGCCACGACCAGGTCGAAGGCACGATGATGCCGTGGAAGCAGCCGCTCGTCCTCGACGGCGAGTTGGCCGCCTGCGCCGAATGCGGTGTGTACCGGGACTGGCTCATCCTCTCCACCCGCGGTCAGATCTGGATGCGCTGCCGGGCCGGCCACCAGCAGCAGCAGCAGCAGGAGACCCGCCTCGACACCGCCTGGTTCAACCGGAACTGCGGGCCGGTAAACACGACGCACGCCACGTTCGAGGACTGCCTGCGCCACCTCGGGCACTGATCCCCCACTCCTACGACCCCACCGGGCCCGCGGGCCCTCACTGACCACCCGTCGCCCAGCACCAAGGGGATGTCAGTTCCGTCATGCGCGTTCGCGTCGCCGCCACCGCCCTCGGCATCACCGCCGCCCTCCTCGCCGTGCCCGCCTGC
Source organism: Streptomyces sp. NPDC001858 (assembly GCF_053594615.1). Classification (NCBI taxonomy): domain Bacteria; kingdom Bacillati; phylum Actinomycetota; class Actinomycetes; order Kitasatosporales; family Streptomycetaceae; genus Streptomyces; species Streptomyces sp. NPDC001858. Next base: position 50,114 of record NZ_JBSFEV010000008.1, on the reverse strand, counting down.
TCCACCGGCACCGGGCCCAACGCCGCTCCCTCAATCCGTACCGGGAAGCCGGCCGACGACGCGCCGAAGGCCTCTCCGCTGTCGTCGACCGCACTGGAGACACGCCTGCTCGACGAGAGCGATCTCGGCAGCGACTACCTGCGCAAGCCCGAGCGCCCAGCCCAGCACGAGCACGTCACCGTCGTCGGCTGCCCGGAACTGAGCGAGCTGGGCGGCGACACCACAACCGGTGGCACGCTCACCTTCCCCCGCAAGGCGAAGACGGCCTTCACCTACGGCGGCAGTTCCTCGGAGATCTCCGAGGAGCTGTACAGCGACAGCGCGGACAAGCTGTCCGGCGCCGTCGGCCGGATCTTCGACGCGATGACCGGATGCCCGGCCTATCAGGTCGTCGCGGGCGGCACGCGTGTGGACATGGCCTCCCAGAAGCTGCCCGCGCCCCACGGGCTGGGCGACGAGCAGTGGAGCCAGCTCCTGACGTTCTCCGCCGGGGGGCGCAGCACCGTGGTGAAGCAGACCGCGATCCGTGACGGCGCTCTGCTGGTGATCGTTTCCGGCTCCCCGGCCCTCGTCGACCGCCACCTCGGCAAGGCCGTCGCCAAGGCAACCGCATCCAGCTGACGGCCCCCGACGCGCATCTGCCCCCGAGTGCTCGGGGGCAGCTGTGCGTCCGGCGCAGGTACGGTCCAGGCCCTAGTAGCAGAAAAGCCCGGCCCTCCTTGGAGGAGGAGCCGGGCTGAGCGCGTCGGGTGGCTGAACGGGATGCTAGTGCTTTGGCCGGGAAGGTTCGCCGGGGCGGTGGTCGCTTCGTCAGTCTTGGTGCCAGCCGTGCATTCTCCTTTTGAGCGGCGGTAGCAGTCCCGAAGAAAATGGATTGTCTTGGGGACAGTGTTCACGTTGGCTGGGCAGCATGGCTGAACTGCGTACCGATCGCCTCGTGCTCCGTCGATGGCAAGACTCCGACCTTGAACCGTGGGCGGCGATGAATACTGATCCCGAGGTTCGGGAGCACTTGGGCGACCTGCGCACCCGTGAACAGAGCGATGCCTCCGTGGCGCAGTTCCAGGCCGAGTTCGACCAGCGAGGCTACGGATGGTGGGCAGTTCAATTGCAGGCCACGGGCGAGTTCATCGGCTTCGCGGGCTTGGACCAGGTGGATGATGGCATGCCGTTCACGGGGGTTGAGATCGGTTGGAGGCTCGCGCGCTCGGCCTGGGGCCGTGGTTACGCCACCGAGGCCGCCCTGGCTGGCCTGGCCTTCGGCTTCGAAACGCTTGAACTCCCCGAGATCCTCGCAGTGACGACTGCTACCAACCTTCGTTCCCAAGCAGTGATGCGCCGGATCGGCATGACCTGCGACCCGGCTGACGATTTCGACGACCCCACCGCGCCCGAAGGGCCACTGCGTCCGAACGTGCTGTACCGAATCGCGCGTGGTGTGAGGGGCTGACGCTCTCAGGCGATCGGCTTGGTCAGGCCGCGGCGGGGAGCGGGCGTCCGCCCCAGCGGATGCCCTTCTCGCTGCGGATGCGGGCGCGTTCGCGACGCTGCGCCGCGAGGATGTCGGGGTGGCGGGCGTTGGTGTTGCGCCAGCGCAGGTAGGCGTGCAGGGTTCGGGTCTGCACGCTGTGGTTGCGGTGGTTGGAGTTGGCGATCGTGAACTGCCGCAGTGGCCCGAAATGGGCTTCGATCGGGTTGGCCCAGGAGGCGTAGGTCGGGGTGAAGCACAGCTCGACGCGGTTCTTCTTCGCCCAGCGACGGATCTTGTCGCCCTTGTGGGCGGACAGGTTGTCCAGGATGACGTAGATCGGGGCGCCGTCCGGGCGCGCGGCCCGGATCGACCTCAGTGCGGCCAGGGTGTTCAACGCACTTTTCTTGCGGCGGTTGACGCCCCACAGCCGGTCGTCGCCGACGGAATAGCAGCCGTGGAAGTACCGCACTCCGTGGGTGCGTTGGTAGGTCGCGGGATGCCGCTCGGGATGGCCGGCAGGAGCCCAGCCGGCTCCGGCGGCGGGGCGGATGCCGAGTGGCCCGAACTCGTCGAACGCGAACACGCGGTCCGGGAAGCGTCCCAGCACCTCCTCTATGCGGTTCAGCTTGGCGTCGCGCTCGGGGTCGGGCGACTCCTTCCAGGTCTTGGTGCGTTGGAAGGTGATGCCGCGGCGGGCAAGCAGGCACCGTAATGCCTCGCGGCCGATCCGGATCACACGGCCGTGCACTTTCCTCAGGTAGGCGGCGAGTTTGCGGATGGACCAGCGGGTGAAGGGCTGGCCGAGCTTGGTCGGGCGGGTGGTGGCCGTCCGGACGACGAAGTCCTCGTCGTCAGGGCTGAGCAGGCGGGGACGGCCTCCCGCCCACCGAGGGTCCAGGCAGGCCAGACCGATCTCGTTGAACCGGTGGATCACATCGCGGACGGTGTCCTCATCTGCCTGGACCAACTTCGCGATCACCGGGACCCGGTTTCCGCCGGCCGAGGCCAGCAGCATCATCGCGCGCCGGTATCGCACCGAGCTGGTGCTGCCCCGGCGCACGATCTGCTGCAGCTTCTGCCCCTCCTGGTCGGTCAACCTGCGCACACGGACAGGCTCAGCCACCACACCCCCAACGGTCGGATCGGACGTCTCCGGACATCCAACCGCTGGAACCGCCGACCCGGCGAACCTTCCCGGTCAGAGCACTAGATGGCGGGCGCACGCAGGAGCCGCTCCTGGGTGGCCTCGGGCAGCACCCGGCGCAGGACCGGTGCGGTCGAGCTGAGGGAGGCGGCGAAGGCGGCGACGAGGTCGTGCGGGACGCCGGCGGAGAAGGATGCGGCCCACAGGCACGGGGCGCCGAGCGCGGGCTCGGCCCATGCCTGCCATCCGACGGGTCCCGCCTCGTCGGCCCCGGTGGTCAGGGCGCGCGGGTCGGCGTCCTGGATGAGGGGCGGTACCTCGCCGAGGCGGATGTGCGACGCGAACGTCGGGTCGGCCGCGGCCGTCTGGGGCTGGTCGTTGTCGCGGAACCATCCGTGTGCGGCGACGGCGTCGAGGACCTGCTCGGGGCCGACGAGCGGCACGGCGGGCTGGTCGCGGGCGTCGAGCGCGACGAGGAAGTCGGACACGGCCTCGCCGGGGACGTCGGGGGTGAAGTAGGCCGACCACTGGGCGAGCGGGCTGCTCGTGGCGGCGCGGGCGGAGACCTGCCAGGCGATGGGCAGCCCTCCCAGGTGGAACGGCTCGTCGGCCAGGCTCCACTGGGCCCAGCGCACCGTGTCGGGACTGATGTGCAGGACGGTGCTGCGCAGGACCTGGCGGTCCTCCGGCGCCTCGTGCGGCTCATGCCGTCCGCGGACGATCGTCAGGCCCGTCCACCCCAGGCCGTCGAGCGTGTCGGCGACGGCGTCGTAGAGGCGCCCGTCATCACCGGCCAGATGCCGGGGACCGACCCAGAACGCGGGCTGACTGCCGCGCGGAGTGGGCGGGTCGGGCGGGAAGTCGGGGTACAGGGGCGCCTCCAAGGGCTCGGTGCGGGTCTAAGACTTGTCCGGCCGATCATGAACGAGGGGCTGGTGTACTGCTTGGGCAGGGTGCTGTCGCAATCGCGTGGCCAAGGGCCCGCTTTCCGGGCCGATCCGGAAGTGGATCTATCCTGACCGCCTGGGGAGGGGGTGGCGTGGAGCGAGATGTTCAGCTGGTGCGGGACTTGGTGGCGGCTGAGCCCGGCTTCGAGGGCCTGTTTGACGCGCATGTCTTCAACGAGGACGGTGTCCTGCCCTACGTGTTCTTCTGGGATGTCGTTCAGGAGACCGTCGCGTCGTTCCTGGGAGGAGACAAGACGGACTGGAGAGTCACGCTGCGGTTCTTGGAGGAGCAGCTTCGACTTGATGTCCCGGAAGTGGCCCAGGTGGTTACCACCTCGTTCCTCTTCAATCTGCCATGGCCGGATCAGCCCGGACACAGCCTTGTTGACCACCTTGGTCCCGCCATGAGTGCACGGTTCGCTGCGATCCGGCCGTCCGGTTAGGACTTGTCCGGTCGAATGTGTGACTACTGCCTGTCCAAGCCGTTGCCATGATTATGGGGCGGGGTGATCTGAGTGATGCCGAGTGGGAACGGCTGCGGCCGTTTCTGCCGGTCAGCAACAGGCGTTGTGGCCGGTGGCGGGATCACCGGCAGGTGATCGACGGGATTCTGCACCGGGTGCGGACCGGTGTGCAGTGGCGTGACCTGCCCGAACGGTTCGGGCCATGGAAGACGGTCTACGAACGGCACCGACTGTGGTCGGCCGACGGAACGTGGGAGCGTCTGCTCCAGCGGGTCCAGGCCGCGGCCGACGCCGCAGGCGAGATCGACTGGGACGTCTCGGTCGACTCAACCATCGTTCGTGCGCATCAGCATGCGGCAGGTGCCCGCACCGGCCCACCGCCGGCGCCCGCTTCAAAGGGGGCCGAAGCGTCAGAACATCAGGACGAAACGCCGTGGCAGAGTCTGCACGGCCGCCTGGTGGAGGTGGTGCGGGAGGTGAGGGCCTGGGCCGCTCACGCGGCGGGTTCACCACCAAGCTCCACCTGAGCGCGGACGGTCGCTGCCGCCCGATGTCTCTGATCGTCACACCAGGTCAGCGAGCGGACTGCACCCAGTTCAGACCGGTGCTGGAGAAGATCAGAGTCCCGAAGTCGGGGCCGGGCAGGCCCCGCAAGAAGCCCGACAGCGTCGCCGCCGACAAGGCCTACAGCAACCGACCATGCCGTGAGTACCTGAGGCGCCGAGGCATCCAGCACACGATCCCGGAGAAGGCCGACAGCCAGGCTGCCCGCCTACGCAAGGGCTCACGTGGCGGGCGACCGCCCGGCTTCGACGAAGAGCGGTACAAGAAACGCAATACCGTCGAGCGGGCCATCAACCGGCTCAAGCAGCACCGGGCGGTAGCCACCCGCTACGACAAGCGCCGTTACGTCTACCTGGGCACCGCCACCGCCGCAGCACTCACCATCTGGCTCCGCACATGATCGGCCGGACAAGTCCTAGTTGCCGCCGGCACGACGGCGGGGGCGGCGCGGCGGCGCCTGAACGGAGCCCTGCCACGTCAGGGCGACGGCGACTTCGGGCGGCAAGTGGCCGAGCTGCGCGCCCTCGTCACGCCCTTCAGCGAGATAGACAACGGTGCGGCCGGTCCCATCAACTGTCTGCACGACCTGCGCCAAGCGGTGCGCCATCGGAAAGAACGGGTTCATGGCCTGGCGGACCGGAGCGCTCCGGTCACAGCCGGACAGCAGGTCGATGAGATCGCCGACGGTCATCTCCGGGGACATCACGAACAGCCTCCTGGGATACGGGGAAACGGGGAGCAGCGCAAGAGGTCGGCGACCGGCAGACAGCCGGCCGCTCACAGGGCGATGGCTACCTGCCGGCGTCCGCGCCGTCATCGGACGCGTGAGGTCTCCAGCACGCGCGCCACGGCAGCGGCGACGATGTCGGCCGGCGTCTCGGTGTCGAACGACAGGTGGTAGCCGCGCACTGTGGGCTGGCCGGCACGCAGCTGCCGCTCACGCAGCCGCAGGGCTTCGACGGTGGTGGAGAAACCGGGACCACCCGGGGCTACGGTCACGGGTCAACACCTCTCCGACCTGCGGTTTCCTACAAGGTCGTCTACGTTGACATGCCCTCACACACGTTGGCCAGTCTTTCCGCGATCTTCCCGGTCTGCCCCCGGCGAACTTGTCCTTCGTCATCCAATCCAGGCGTTTGACATCGAACCTAGCCGCTCGGCTTCTCGCCCCACAGAATCGTCACTTCAGCGGGGAGGTTGCCGATCCAGGGTGGGCCCCTCCGCGCGGTCCGTGTGTCGGCAGCGTCTACCAACCGGGCAAGCACCTGGGCCCGTTGTCAGTGCGCCATGCGACCCTCGGCCCCGTCTAAACGCTCGCCCAGCCGATGCGCCTTTGAGATGGGGGACTACATGAGTGACGACACACGGACCGCCACGCCTACGCCAGAGGACGCTATGCGCTCCGCCCGGCTGCTTGCCCGCGCCGAGGCGGCCGTCATGGCGCTCTTCACCACGCGGGCATACGAACTGGGCTGGACGGTACGCAGCGAGCCGAGCGGCATCCTGGACCACGTCACGCTGTGCTGCGACGTGGGACATACGACTCAAGTAACACCCGTGACCGCACTGCATCCCAAGCTCGGCAGCACGATCCTCCAGGCACCCGAGGGACAGGTGTTCCATCTGGAAGTGGGGATGGAACACATGGCAGTGCAGGGAAACCCGCAGCTGGCAGCCTTCTCCATGGCGCTAGAGGAGTGCGAGCACTGCACGCGGAAGCAGTGGGAAGAAGCCGCCCGTGCATCGTTCGCTGCCTACGCCATCGAGGCTGATCTCCGAATCCTGGCCGACGCCGCATCCTCCAACGGGTATTCAGCGAAGAAGGTTTGCTGCCTCCAAGGGCATGAGTTCACCATCACCGCGATGGATCCACGTACCCCTAACCGCGAGCCAGACTACGGGCTTGCATACGGCCGCACCTGGCGTGACTTCACCCTCACCGATTCCGTAGTAAAAGAACTTTGGCCTGAGCGCGCGCCGATCATCGCAACGGCTTCACCGACCCCCCTACAGAAGGGCGGCTACGGATTCATACCGGGCGCCGGCGGTGCGGACGCCCCTTGCGTTACATGTGTGCGCATCTCTCAGACGCCCAAGCTCGTTGAGTTCAGACGTCGCGCCCGCGAAGAGAACGCGATGATCCTGGATTCCATGTCAGACCGGGTTCTCCAGACCGTGCGCCTCTGCTGCGTTGCCGGGCACCTGACCTCAGTGAGCATCAACAACGGATTGAAGCGCGCATTGCTGTGCGTTCGATGCGCGGGAGCGGGTATTCGCCCCGAACCAACCGTGTACTACGTGGCGGCCGGCGAGGCCATGGTGAAGCCTGGAATTTCCTCGGGTGACGGACGAGGGCGGCTAGACACCCACCGCAGCCAGCACAGTCTGGGTCAAGTCCGAAGGCTCATAACGGACCTGCCCGTCGGCGCAGCCCTCAACGTCGAGCGGCACGTCCTGAGCGGCCTGGCTGGCCAGGGCATCAGACCGGTGATGGGCTTCGAGTTTTTCGATGCCGTGCATATTGACCGGGTGCTGGAATTGGCTGACGGGTGGTTCGCAACGAACCTGCCGAACTCCCCCTGGTCGGTGACGACCTAAGCCAGCCAAGGGAGCTTCTTGCCAGACCGACAGCGGACTAACTACGCCGTCAACGGACAGAACTTCCCTGTCCGCCGACATCGAACCCAGTCCGTGGAGTTCCTTGACACCCAACGCAGTCTTCGCAGGTCACGGCGTTGGCGAGCGCGGACAGCCTCACCGACGCCCTTGGCAATCAAGTAAGCCGCCGCAGGTCAGCGCGGGGCGGACGACTGGATTTGCTGTCCAAGGAAGGGGTGCACCTCGGCGGCCTACGTCATGGCCTGCCGCAAGGCCGAGGTGCGACATTCCCGTCCTTCGCCATCCATTCGAGGCGTTCGTCTCTCTGCGGGCTCGGGGTAGTCCTGACACGCTGCGGCGGCTGTCTTCCCCTGGTTAGGGTCGGGGGAAGACAGCCGCCGATGCGTTGATCAGAACTCTCCAGTCAGGAAGGCATGCCGGAGGGCGGCCCATTCCGCGGCGTCGAAGCACAGGGGTTCGCGGTCAGGTTTCTTCGAGTCCCGGACAGCGATGCCACCGCCGGGGAGGTCGGTGATCTGGACGCAGTTGTTCTCGCTTCCGCTGGCCGAGGGCTTGCGCCAGGTCGCGGCGGAGAGGTTGTAGGAGTACAACTCCGCCTTGAGTCCGTTCACTTGCGGGCCCCTTCTTCCATTCTCGCAATTCGTGCGAGTGAATCCTCCACCGACAGGGCCGCCGCGCGGATGCGCTCGACCGCGCCGGCAAAGAGTGGACGCGTCGTCGCCCTCAACGTAGGCCGCACCGCTGCGGTTCTCCAACAACACGACATCCGGGGTGGAGCCGGGGAAGGTCACCAGGCTGAAGCCACCCTGCAGTCCGGGGTGGGCTGTGGAGTCCAGCGGCATGACCTGGATGGTGACGTTGGGCATCTCGGCCGCCTCCAGCAGCTTGCGCAACTGCTCGCGCATCGCCGTCGGCCGGACAGCGAATCGCCGGTGGAGGGCGGCTTCGTGGATGATCGCCCAGAACTCCAACGGGCTGCCGGGCCGGGTCAGCACCGCTTGACGGGCCATCCGCACCTCGGCGAGTGCCGCGATCTCCACCGGAGTGCGAGACAGGGGGCCCGACCCGGCCATGAGCAGAACAATGCGAGTGCGACTGAGCGGTCTAGTCGGTTGTGACCGCGCTTCCGTGATGAATACGGCTGAAGGCGGATGCCAACTCTGATGAGCTGTTACGAGGTGAGGTCACACTGCTCTCTTGCCCTCTTCCCAGGCCGCAGGCAGGTCCGCCAAGGTGATTTGCTGGTGGACTGCTCCAGCGGACAAGGAGGGGCACCATGTCAGACGGGGAACCACCCGAGGTCACGTGGTCAGGCCCTGCCACGCCAGGTTCGCCTGTCGCCGCCGAAGCGACCCAGTTCGTCGCGGCACCGCTGCTCGCCGGTGCCGCGGTCGCCACGATCGGAGTGGTAGGGGCCGATGGTGCGCAATTCCGATGGCCTGGGCCATCTATGCTCGCGCTGACTATTGCAGCCACTTGCCTGCTGAATGGAATACAGCTCGCGCTACGTGCACGTCACTACCTCTATAACAGGGGAGACCTAGAGGCGTGGCGTGGAGCTCTGGGCGATGATTCACGGGCCAGACGTTTGGCGATGCGGCACAACCGTGACTTTATGGTGTGGCGGCGCATCAACAACTGGTCCGCCATCAGCTACGAAGCAGGATTGGGCATGCTGCTGCTTGGTCTGGCTGGGCTGGTAGCTCCCCCCGACCATGCATCCCTGGAACACGCGGTCTGCCGCTGGTGTGCAGTCGGAGTCGTGGTGAGCGCTCTCCCCTCACACATCGCCTTTTCAGTACACCGGTTCCGGTCGGCAGTCCCAGCACGGCCAGATGCATGAACAGGCCGGCCCGTGCACCCAATTCTGATCTTCAGAGGCCCTGATCCATGAAACCTTGGCGGACCTCATACCTGGATGCGGCGAGTTGGCGTGGCTGGCCGATCCGGGGCGGCTGGAGCCACTAGGGTCCCGGGGCGTGACGGAGATGAGGGAAAGTCCCGGGTGTTTCTGCGGGTGCGGCGAGGCCGCAGAGATGGGCAGGTGGTTCGCTCAGGGCCACGATGTCACGGCGGCTGCTGCCCTGCGCGCTTTGGAGGAACTGCGCCTGCCGCGCCAGCTGGTATCGCTGGGGTTCGGCCCGGAGCGCTCGGTGGTGCAGACGGCCATCGAGGAGGCGGGCTGGGTGCGCTGCACCAGGTGCGCCTACGTCGGTCCGTCGGCCAGCCACGCTCGGGCCGACGCCTGCACCGCCGACACATCGGCCGACGAGCAGCAGTCCCTCGCAACCGAGTTGGCAGAGCAAAAGTCCGCGACGCGGGCTGGCCCAGCCCGTCCCGGGCGGGCAGTTCCCACGGCGGCCGATACTGTGGTGCCAGTGCTGGCCGAGTCCGGAGCCGCCAAGGGCCGGCTGTTGCCCGGGGCGGATAACCCGACGTGGGAGGCGGTGCCGCTGCATCTGCGCCAGCAGCTGCGGGGGCCCGCGCAGGAGCTGGTGTCGCCCGCACGAGGGCCGCTGGCTGCACGGGAGAACCGGCCGGTGCTGAGCGCGGTCCGGGCGGCCAGCCGGATGCGGGTGACCGGCGTGCACTGGACCCTGCTGCTCACCACCGGCCGTGAGTCGTTCGGTGACCCGCGCAGCCAGCGTGCTCAGGTGCTGTACGCAGCACTGGAGCAGGTGGCGGCCCAGCACGCGGCGTCCGGACCGGCTACTGGGTCGAGCATCAAGGCGGCCAGCTGAGGCGCTCAATGGCCAGGTACGCGCTCATTCGGAGGCGACGCGGCGCCGTCTCCTAGCGGCCGACCGTGCTCCAGTCGGCGGGGGCAGGCGGCACCGAGCGGCCGGCGACGTGATCGTGGAGGCGCCGGGTCAGTTCCGGCAGGTCGGAGGCCGGGAAGCTCACCTGGAGCAGTCGGAGGTCGAACCGCGACGGAAGATCGTCCTTGAACATCGCTGCGTCCATCGGCTTGATCTTCACGTCCCACGCGTCGGGGGCTGCCCAGTGGGTCATCCGCACGTAGAACGCGTTCCGCGGGCCGGCATTGGCAACGGCCGAGAGGAAGGCGAGCCCGCTGTCCACCGGGAAGTCGATGAGCATCCAGCCACGTCGAGACTCGACCCACTCGGCCATGTGCGGCAGCTTGTCCGGCCAGGCAGCGTTGCTCTCCGCGAGGTCCTGGCAGCAGGTGAAGGTGTCGAACCCGCACTCCCAGATTGCCTGGATCGTGGGTGCGAGCTGTTCGTCGATCTCAGCGTGGCGGCTCCCCAACCGGACGAGGACGGTGGGGTGCGTACCTTCGTATGACGTCATCGCAGGATCATAGGAGTGAGCTATGACATCGAGGCATCAGCTGCCCACTGGCCACATGGCGCGCTCACCGGGCCGACTAGAGCACCCAGTCAATGCAAGGAGAAGGCCTCTCACCTGCCAGGATGCACCCAAAATCGAACACGTGATGCAATAGGCGGTATGCGTCGCTCTGCTCTCCCCGAGGACTTGGTCACCGCGCAGCGTGCCTGGGAACGGACCTATCGAAGCCTGGCCGACCCGGCCAATCAGCAGCGGACGACAGCCCTGCGCCGGCGCCTTCTGGAGCTGTCGGTCCAGGTGTGGTGGCACCCTTACTGGCAGCAAGCCGGGACCGGGCAGCGGGCAGCGCTGCGTTCCTCGGCGCGAGAGCTGGGACCAGGGACCAGGTAGGTGACCAGCTCGCACAGCGACCGGCGGGCGGTTGGGCCCTCGCCGGCCGAAATAGCGCTGACGCTGCCGGACGGGCAGACCGTGCGGGTCCGGCTCCACGCACGCCGCGAGGTCGCCGGTCCCCACCCGTGGCGTTACCTCGTGGGCGTCCCCTCCTGGATCGCGCGTCCGGACGGGGTCGAGGCGGCCGAGTACACCGTCTGGGTGACCGATCGTCAGCTGACGCCCGTTGAAGGAGTGGATCTGTCCGGCGTGCCGACCCGGCGTCTGCCCGGTCCTCCACCACAGCCGGCCCCCGGCTGGGTGGTCCGCCCCGCGCCCGGGCGCCGGGGACGGACGATCGTGCACGACGCCACATGCCGCCACGCCGCAGGCGGCGGAACGGAGCTGGGCACGCAGGAAGCGGTGGACGCCCTGATGCGAGAGGGCGCTCGGGCCTGCACCGACTGTGACGCGGCGGCTGTATTGCTCCCGGCACTCGAACTCGGCCAAGGACACGGATAGCAGAGCGATTACCGCTGCCCTCTGCCCGCTATGGAGATCCCGGAGCCCGCCGACCCTCCATACCTCGATCCCGATCGAGCGGATCCGTCACGGCCGGTCTGCGGAATCTGCCCGGCCTCCCGAAACCGCAAGAGCAGTTCATCGTCTCCAGCAGGCCCTCTTGGGAGTGTCCCTTCAGCCCTGCGAACTGGCACCGCTGCATCCTCGACGAGGGCGTTCTGACCTGTGGACACCGGAAAACGTGGAGCCCGACAAGATCGCCCCGCCTGCGAAGGCACCGCCGGACCAAGAAGGGGCACCGACCCGCCTCCGGGGTTCGCAGCCCTTCTGGAGTGCTCGCTACACGCGCCGGCGAGGCCGGTCATGAAGCACCGGTCCGCCAGGACGCCCCCAGATGAGCAAGATGCCTGCGAAGTACGCCGCGCTGCTCCTCAAGGTCCGGCGAGGCGGGAGACAGGAGGTAGACGTTGTCTCGGTAGGGACGGAAGCCCAGACGCTCCCACCCCTGGGCGATCCTGGTGTTCACGCGGTCCCACTCGGACCTGTCCGTCAGCCGTCGGCTGCTGAGGTCGGTGATGCCGGGCGAGCAGGCGATGGCCCGGCAGCCGGCCATAAGCCGGGTGATCGCCTCACAAGCGAGCACGCCCGCCAGGCCGTGCCCGCGCCATGGGGGATCCAGCGTCACTCGATCCATCACGAGCAGCGCTGAGCCGACATACTCCAGTCGTTCGCTGACTTCGTCGGTGAAGGAGCCCGTCTCGGGATCAAGGAGGGCCTGGGCGGTCTCGTACAGTTCCTCGGACACCTCCTCCATGGCCCAGAAAGCGTTGCGGCCCCGGTCTAGATGCACCCGGTAGAACGTCATAGCCCCGACCGCAGCCTGCTCACCCGTGCACGACGGGGAGTCGGGGGGGCACGCGCCCGCTGGGTCGCACCGGCTCTTGCCCGGCGGCGTGGGTACGACGGCGGTGCAGGACGGCCACGTTCCAGCGCTCCAGCGTGTCAGTCTGTGGGGTGTCCCAGAGTTCGTCGTCGTAGGAGATGCGCAGGTGGAGCTCGGAGGGATCGCCGGGGAGCGGGGAGTGCTCGATAACTGCGGCAGCCTAGCGAGGCATCCACACGGTTGAGGACGACGGAGCCCCCGGATTCCAGGCTGTGGAATCCGGGGGCTCTGTGTCACGAAGAGGGCGGGGGGCGGGTCAGCTCTCGTCGGATTCGTCGGTGGGGCTGCCCGTCCGGCCGCGGCGTGCCGTGGCGAAGGCGCCTGCGCCTGCTGCGATCAGCACTGCCGCGCCGCCAATCAGCCACGGTGTGGCGTCAGCTCCGGTGTGAGCGAGGGCGCCCGTCCGCGCCTTCGGAGTGGAATCGCTGGCCGGGGTGGAGGGGTCGGGATCCGGTGTGTCGTTGCCCGCCGCGGAAGGCGTGGCGCCTTCGCTGCCGTTGCTCGGCTTGCCCGGTGTGGAGGGGGTGTCGGTGGGCTGGTGTGTCGGCTTGTCCGAGGGGTCGGGCTTCGGGTCTGTGGCGGTCTTGGTGTTGGTGACGGTGAGGGTCACAGGGGCGCCGGGGCCCGCGGTGAACGTCTTGGCAGGCTTGTGGAGGTCGTAGCCGGCGGGGGCCTTGATCTCCTTGGCCCAGAATTGCGTCGTCCGGCTCGTCACGGGCAGTTCTGCTGAGGTCGTGCCCTTGGTGCCGGTGGTCAGGGTGAGCAGCGTCAAGGGGCCTGTGCCGATGTTCACGGTTGCGCCGGGCAGGAGCTTTCCGGTCTTGTCGTCCTTGGCCTGCAGGAGGATCTTGGCGGCCTTGAACGGGTCGGTGATCGTCAGCCGTGTGGTCGCGCCCGGGGTGACGATGACGTCCTGGTCGGCGGCGACCTCGTGGAGCGGGCTGCCGGAGGCCGTTTCCTTCAGCCGGTAGAGGCCCGGAGCGAGGTCCGGGAAGGCCAGTTTTCCCTGTTCGTCGGTCTTCCCGTGTCCGGCTTCCTGGCCGGCGGCGTCGAGCAGCAGGAACGCGGCGCCAGGGAGCGCGTCCCCGGCCGTGTCCTTGGTGATGGTCTCGACGCTTCCCGTGTCCGGGGCTGGTGTCTCGGCGGGGGTGGCAGGGGCCGAAGGGGTCGGTTCGGAGAGCTGGGCGCTTGCGGCCGGGGCCCAGATGAGGGGGCCGGTCACCGCGACGGCGACGGCGGCGGAGCGGACGAGGCGTGGGTGCACGAGGAAGAGGGCTCCTTGATCGTTCGGCGGAGGTCAGCGGGGGCGGCGGACGGCATGAGTCGCGGGCGGCAGCGCGGGGATCGGATGGCTGGGCGGCTGCTTGGCCGCAGCTGGTGCGACGTAGAGGTGACGGCGGGTGTTGAAGGGGATCTCTTTCACGGTTCGGTGCAGCGGTTCGGTGGAGATCAGCGAGGTGGTGAAGGCCGCGGCGAGGGCGGCGGGGGCGTCAGCGGAGAAGCGGGCCTGCCAGTGCGGTTCGCTGGGGTGTCCGCCCCAGGCCCGCCAGATCGGGCCGTCGGCGTCGGTGGTGTCGTACCGGTGGCGAACGCCGCCGAGGCCCTCCGGTGCAACGAAGGTCTGCGTGCCGTCCGTCTTGACGCTGTGGCTCCAGCCGCGGGTGAGGAGCGGCGTGTACACCTCGTACGCGGCTGTCGCATCCTCGAACAGTCGGTCCTGGCCGCTGCCGCGGTCTTCGAGGTACAGGTGGAGCAGCGCGGTGTGGACGGCGCGCAGGAGCTCGGCGGGGGTGGTGGCGTCGAAGGTGATCTGCCAGGTCTGGTGACCGAAGGGGACACGGTTCGCGCTCATGGTCCACGTTCCCTTGCCCCGCGTCGCGGGTTTGGGGGCGAAGCAGGTCCAAAGCCGGCCGCAGGGGCTGCTGGCGAACGCCATTGCGTCATCGTCGTCCGCAGGTTGAAGGTCCCAGCCGTCGTCGACGGGGAAGGGCCAGATCGTCTGAAGGTCTGTCTGGCCGGGACCGGCGAGGTGGCGCGGGAGGACTTTCACGGTCTGGGCGGGATCGAGATCCTTGAAGGGGTCGGGGAGCAGATCGGGCTGCACGAGGAGAGGCTCCTGGTGGATGGGGGGCGCGGGATGCGGTAGCGCGGGGAGGATGGGGGTTCAGCGGGTGCGGGCCCCGGTGGGGGGAGCCGGCTGTGCTGGAGTGCTGCGCGGGGGACGGTCGGCCGTGCGTCTGGGCGCGGTGGCGGTCCAGGCGCCGGGGAACCAGACGGCGGTGTACTGCTCGATGGCGTCGCGCAGCCCGGTGGTGACGGCTCCCTCCCACGGTGGCCGTCCCGGGCGGTGGTGGTGGTCGAAGGTGCCGTACTGCTTGGTGTTCGGCCGGGTGTTGGCCGCTTCGTCGCGGCGGTGGAAGGTGCCGTGGTCGATGAAGGCGAGCGCCACCGCGTCGATCTCGCCGCGGTCCGGGTGGACGACGGCCAGGCGCAGGCCGCCGTAGGTGTCGGCGTGGATGGTGCGGGTGAAGTCGATCCGCAGCCGTAGCGGTGCGCCGGGGACCGGGACGGCGAAGTAGGTGTCGCCCACGACGGTGTGGTCGTGGAAGGGGAGGCACAGCTCGGCGAAGAACTCAGGAGCCTGCAGGGGCAAGAGGGGTCTCCGGTCGGGATCGCTCCGGTGCTACCGGCGGGGGCCGGGCAGGGCCGGTCGGCTGCAGGTGCTCCAGCGCGGGACGCTGGCCGCGGGGAGCACGGCCGGGCGGCGGGAGGAGACGGCGCGCTGCACGTCGAGCGGGGTGGGGGCCGTCGGGCGGGGCGGGAGGATCGGGGTGAGCTGGGCCATGCCCTTGATGTAGCTGAAGGTCGCTTTGCGCCATCGGGGCAGTGGAGCCGGATCGGCGACGCACCGGGTGAGGGCGGTGAGCAGGGCGACGGGGGTGTCGGTGCTGGCCGTGGCGTACCAGGCGGGCCGGTCGAGGGACTTGCCCGCCCACAGCTGCCAGCGGGCGTCCCGCGTGGTCAGCTCGGCCTCCGGATCGAGGTCGCCGGTGGTGAATTCCATGCCGGCGAGGCCGTCCGGGGCCTGGACGGCGAAGACGCCCCAGCGCGGGCGGTCGATCTCCCAGCCCTGTTTGAGGAGCGGGACGACGGCGAGGAAGGGGTCGTGCTCGTCGGTCCCGGAGACCGGCCGGGCGAGGTAGGCGTCCGGCCCCTGCTCGTACGCCGCGGCGAGGGCGGTGGTGAACGCGGTCACGAACTCGGTGGGGACACGGTCGTTGAGACAGACGCCCCACACCGGCGGGCCGAACGGGTCCTTGTAGGCGTTGATACGCCAGAGCCCGTCGTCGTCGCCTTCGGGGAGGTATCCGAGGCGCACACGCCGGTCGGGGGCGTGTATGTAGGCGTTGCCGAGGTCATCGTGCTGGAGGTCCCAGCCGAGGTCGAGCAGCGGGGCGAAAGCGGGGTCGCCGATTCCGGTGGTGGAGGCAAGATGGCGCGGAAAGACGTAGACGTCGCCGTCGATGTCGAAGAGCGGGTCGGGCGGGGTCATCGGTCCGCCCGTGTGGTGAGGGTGATCTCGTCGGCAGCGGTGTCGAGGCGTTCGGTGACCTCGGCGGTGGTGCGGCCGGTGACGATGTAGAACCCGGCCCGGGCGGTGAACAGGTCGCCCTCGGGCGGCAGGAGGAGCTGGTCGCCGATCTCGCGGAGCCAGTGCACTTGCCGAAGCCAGGGTGTGTGGGCGGCGAACGGCTGGTTGACGTTCCGCTGGGTGAGTGTGCCGGAGGTGTCCGGGTAGAGCATGCGGATGCCTGCTGCCGCGCTGCGGGTGGGGGTGAGGTCCGGAGTCCGGCTGCAGGCGAGGTCGGCGGCGGCCTTGGGCAGGTCGATGCCGGTGGCGAGGCGGACGAGGTGGCCGATCAGGTCGCCGCCGATGCGTGCGTTGACCTCGATCAGCCGGGGCCGGCCGCCGACGAGGCGCATCTCGACGTGCTGCACGCCGTCGGTGATCCCCAGAGCCTTGACCGCAGCCGCGGCGGCCGGGGCGGCCTGGGCCAGGAGCGGGTCGGCGGCATCGACGGTGTGGCCGGTCTCGTCGAAGTACGGGGCGGGGCCCAGGTGTTTGCGGGTCACGGCGACCGCTGTGGTCACGCCGCGGTGGGTGACGCACTCGACGGAGACTTCCGGCCCGTCGAGGTACTCCTCGACCAGGACGCCGGTGTCCTCACTGCTGCGGGCCGCTCCGGCCGAGGCAAACGCGAACGCGGCGGGCAGCTCTTCGGGCCGGTCGACGCGGATCACGCCGACGCTGCCGGCGGACGCGGCGGGCTTGATGACGGCGGGATAGCCCAGCGTCATCGTCGCCTGGCCTGCCTCCCGCAGGGTCCGCGCCTTGATCGAGGCGGCCGAGGGCACGCCGTGGCGGGCGAAGAGGGTGCGGGCGGTCGCCTTGTTGCGGCAGGCCCGCATCACTTCGACGGAAGGCGAGGACAAACTGAGCGCCCTCGCCAGGCGGGCGGTGGGGACGAGGTGCCACTCGTCCCAGGTAAGCACGCCGGCGAGGTCGTGGCGCTCGGCCAGGGCCCGCCCGCCGGCGAGCAGGGCTGCGGGGTCGCTCAGGTCGACGACGGCGTGGTCGACGATGAACGGCCTCTCCCACGACGGCTCCGCGCCGGCGAGCAGGACGACGTCGTACGCGGCGGCCACCTGATCCAGGCAGTAGCCGCGAAGGGTCTCATCGCCCGGGGAAACGACGAGCACAACGGGACGAACGGACAAGAAGGGGGCCTCCGTATCGGTGGACGGCAGAACGAGAAGAAAAGGGGGGGTGTCGCAGGCGGCTCGGCGGCGGGCGTGCGGTTCTCCACAGGCTGGGGACGCAGCTGGGTCAGGTGCGCAGGGCGGGGTCCGTGCGCAGACGGGCGAACGCGCAGAACAGGCCGAGGGCCTGCAGGACGGCGCAGCCGGTGATGACGTGGCCCATCGCGTCGGGCGGGGTGAGCGCGGTCAGTACGCCGGCGATGGGGAAGGGCAGCAGCACGATGAGAATGGTCGCCGACAGGGTGCTGCCGAACTTCTCCTCTGGGATCAGGCGGGAGCGCAGGGTGCGCAGGACCACCGCCATGCCGCCGTCTGCCGCCATGAGGACTGCGACCAGGACCAGGTAGGAGACGTAGTCGGGGGCCTGGGCGGCGGCGAGACAGGCGAGCGAGGCGAGGGCCGCGCAGGCGGCGCCGACCGGCCACAGGCCCAGGCCGTCCAGCGCGAACCGGCAGAGCGTGACGCTCAGGAGCGTGGCGCCGGCGGCTGCGGACCAGACCAGGCCGACGGCGATGGTGGACTGCCCGAAGTGCTGGACGACGATCACCGGGCCGGCCGCCTGGAGCAGTCCGGTGGCCAGGTTGGACAGGGTCAGCCCGGTCACGAGCCAGCCGAGCGCGGGCAGCGAGCGGATGGTGCGCCACCCCGTGAGGAATCCGGCACCGTCCCGCCCCTTCAGCGCGCCGGCCCCGGCGGCTGGCGAAGGGGGTGTGCGCGGAGCGAGCAGCGCGGCGAGTAGCGAGACCGCGGTGATGACGGCGAGCATCGGCGAAGGGCCGGCGAACAGGAGCAGTCCGGCGAGCGCCGGGCCGGCCAGCGTGGCGGTCTGGTCGATGCCGAGCAGGACGGCCTGGACGCGGTGGGCCCGTGCACCTGACCGGCGGCCGGCGGCGGCGCCCGCGGTCTCGGCCGCGATGTAGCTGAACTCTGTGAGCACTCCGGTGGCTGCCGCGAGGACCAGGACGGTCACGGTCGCCGCGGTGCCGGCGGGGTGGAGGTGGAGGAGGACCGCGCCGGCGGCGAGGGCCACCGCGCGCCCCAGGCAGGCGAGGCGGAACACCACGGAGGCCCCGCGCCGGTCGACAACCGATCCGGCCCACCCGAAAGCCGCCAGCCTCGGAATCCACTCCAGGGCGAACGCGGCGCCCGTCAGAGCGGCCGAGCGCGTCGTGGCCAGAACCAACAGCGGGATGCCGTAGGTGGACATCGCGAACGCCAACGCGTCCGCCGTGCGCGGCACGTAGATGCTGCGCATCAGCCCGGCACTGTCGCGTGCGTGCCGGCGTGTCACCGCTGCGCTCACGCAACCGGCTCGGGCACGCGGGTGACCTGCGGACTACCGGCCAACCACTGGATCACGAGGGCGCGGAGACGGGCCAGGCCCGCCTCGGCCTCGGCGCTCGGCAAGCGCGCGGCGGACACCGGTGCGAGGCTGTCGGCACTCTCGGAGCTCTCGACCGCAAGCGAGGGTGCCAGCAGGCTGAGAACGTGGCGGACGCGGTCGCTGAACCCGCAAACCTGCGACGGCAGGGCGTGGCTTCGGGACCAGCGCGCAGCCGTGTCGTAGAGGTCGGCCAACTCGCAGCCTGTGTCGGTGAGTTCCAGGCCGGCGCCGGGCACGGTGCGGACGAGGCCGTGGGTGCGGGCTGTCTCGGTCGCGCGGCGCAGTTGGTGCATGGAGAGGTCGGGGAGGGTGGCGGCCAGCCGTCGTGGCGGTATGGCCCCGTTGTCGTCGATCTCGGTGACCAGGCGGATCAAGGAGCGTGACGCCAGCAGCTCGACCGCGTCGCCGGCTTCCGCTGTGGAGGGGATGGTCATCGGCGCGGGCCTCCCGCCGGGACGGCCGCCTTCGGGCGGGCGGGCGTGGCATGGGAGAAGAGATCGCGGTGGCGCCAGGCCGCAGCGGACTCACCCGTGCGGGATACAGGGAGCGTCGCGGGGGCCGCCGTTCGGGGCGGGCTGCTGAGCCACGGCCTCGGCGCGGGCTTCGCCTGCGGGCGTCCCCAGACGGGGTGGTGGGCTGCCTGGTTGAGGGGCTGCCCGGCAGACCACGCGGACAGGGCGCCGAGCACGGGGCCGAGGTCGTCGCCCGCCGCGGACAGCCGGTAGGGCCGGCCGGTGCCGTCGGTGTCGACCAGGCCGTCGGCGACGAGCTGGCGCAGCGGCGGGTAGATGTTGCTCCAGTCGTTGCCGGGCATCACGATGCGGGTCAGGGCCCGCCCGCTGACCTCCTCGCGGGACTTCAGCACCCACAAGATGGCGGCGGCGTGCCGCCGGGTGAGCAGAGTGAGGCTGTCTTCGATCTGCTCGATCGCGGACAGCGGGCGGTCCGCGGTCTCCAGGTGTTCCTCGGCCCAGGTGACCATCACCGGCAGGATCGGCAGCAGTGCCGCGCCCCGCTCGGTGTGGCTGTATGTCACATGCCGTGGGGTGTGTTCGGTGCGCTCGACGAGCCCGGCGTCGCACAGCGACTTGACCTTGGGGTGGAGCTGGCTGTTGTGCAGCCAGGACACCTTGGCCGCCAGCTCGGTGTACCGCTGCGGCGGGCCGGACAGTGCCAGCAGGATCCTCACGTTCCAGCGCGGGGTGATCATGGCGAGGGCCTCGGTGACGCGGGCGACGTCGGCGTCGGTGTCGGGAGGCAGAGCGGTGATGGCCAAGGGAGGAACTCCTGGGTGAGGGAAGAGGGATCGCCTGCGGGTCAGCGGCTGTGCGCCGTGCTTTGGGCCGGGAGGGGCGGAGCCGGCAGCGGCGGCGAGGGAGCCGGCGGGGCAGGCGTCGGGGCCGGGATGCGGGCCAGGCTCTGCAGGACGGCGGCGACCGACTTGGCCTGGACGTCGCGGACGGCGACTGCTTCGGCGAGCCGCCGTGCCCCGTCGAGGAGGTGGGAGACCTCGTGCCGGCCGATCTGCCGCTCGGGACGGATGAGCCGGGCAAGGTGGTCGCGGTGGACGTCGATGCTGCGCTCGGCGAGGGCGAGGTCGTCGTGCATGCCGATCAGGGCGCAGAGCATCCCGGGCGGCTGGTCCCGGGCGAGGGCGGCGAGGTCAGCGAGCGGCGCGCCGTACAGGTCCTCGATCCGTCCGGCTATCTCGGTGGACGTCAGGTAGGGCAAGCCGGGGCTTTCAGGGTCGGCGGGCCCGGGCCGCCCCGGCACGCGGAGGTGCCGGGGCGGCAGACGAGGGCAGGGTGGCGGTGGCCTTGAGCTGCGTCATGCGGATGGGCCGGGCCTGCCGGTCTTGCGGGGGCATGGTGCGCAGCAGTTCTCCGAGGGCTGCGCGGTAGTTGTCGCGGGCATCCAGCGCGGCCTCCAGCCACTGCGCGTCGGAGCGGAGCTTGTCCGCCGACAGAGCGCCCATGTCGCGGTCCGAGTCCATGTCCGCGTGGACGCGGTCGCGAACGCGGGCGACCTGCTCCTCGGTCAGAGCCAGGAAAGAGCGCAGTTCCAGAGCGCGGGCGACGGCCGGAGAGGCATCGTGGCCGGCAGCCGCCTCGTGCAGCTCGGAGACCGGGCTGCCGAAGACCTTGTGCAGGTGGGCGTCCATGGTGCTGGCCTTGACCGGGCTCATCGGGCGGGCCTTCCCGCCCGAGGCTCCGACGCCTTCGCGGGCTTGCCTGCGGGTCGGTGGGGAGCGCTGGTCTGCACCGCTGGGCCCGTTCGGGGGCGAAGACGGGCGTGCCGTTCGGCGGCGAGGTCCTTCCTGCCTGGAGCGTCAGGGTTAAGGAGCCATCTCACGACCAGGGCCCGGCCGTCGCGGGCGGTCACGGCCGCGTTCACACGGTGGGCGAGGCCCATCGTCGGGTCGTCGACCTCGCTGGGCTGGGTTTCCAGCGCGGCGAGGAGGTCGTCCTGCGCGCGGTCGAGCACGGACTGGGCCTCGACGAGAAGGCCGTGCCACCTGACGACGCCGGTGGCGTCGGGATTCGCCGTCGGCGCGGCGGCGACCGCGGCCTTCAACTGGCCGATGTCCATGGCGAAGCGCGCTTCGATCCGTTCGGTGAGCACGCCCACGACATCCTCAGCGTCATCGGATATGCCGTCGGACAAAACGAAATCTCCTGTTCTGAAAAGGTGCCGATGCCCTGGGGAATGCGAGAGGGCCGGCCGAACCCGGCGGCTCATCCGCTTACGGGCGCCTGCTGAATTCCTGTCGGTCCAGGGGCCTCGGATGCCGCGCCGACGGTGACGGCGGCGGAGAGCATCGGCAGCGCGAGCGCGCCAGGCACCGCTGCGGAGATGGCAATTCGGGTGGAGCGCATACGGAAGAAACCTCAGTGAAGGCATAGGGACTGCGTGGAAGAACGCCGCGGGTGTTGTCCCGGCGGCTGTTCAAGAGTCCGGAGAATCGCCGGTTTGGCTAACCGGCGATCGTCGGCTATGTTCCGCCGCCCGCGGTCGGCGAGGGTGCTAGCGCGAACGCCCAGACGGGCGTGGAGCAAGGGCCTTTGGCACACCGGCCGGGCGGCCGACTGCGGCTGCGGCGGCCGGGCGGACCGGCGGGAGAGGACTGGCCTCGCCGGTGAGGCGGTCGTCGCACCACTGCAGGGCCTCGCCGACCGTGTCGAAGCCGCCCTCGCGCAGGGTGTGGGTCCAGGTGTCGGTGTCGACCTCCTCGACCACGACACGGAACGGGCTGGGCGCTCGCTCGTCCAGGGCGCGCAGCGCCACGACCACGACCATGTCGTCCGGGTCGTCGCAGGTGTAGGAGTAGCCGATGGCGTAGTGGTCGCCGTCGCCCGCGAGGCGGCGCTCCAGCGCCCGCGTCGCATCGTCCGCCGGCGGTGGGCCCGAGTCGGGGTTGAGGCTGATGGCGGCGGGCGGGCAGCCGCGGTGGATGAGCCAGGACTGCGCCATCGCGGGCAGCGGCATGGGGGCGTGCTCGAAGGTGAACGTCCGCTTCTCCCGGTCCCGTTGCAGATGCACGGCGAGCACCTGCGGCATCCCGGGGTGCCCCCACGTGGCGCTGCGGTCGAACAGGACGTAGTAACTGTGCGGACCGTGGTGGTGTTCGGCGAGGGGGACGAGCATGTCCTCGTGGACGGCGACCTTGCGTTGGAAGTCGAGATACATCTCCTCGTCGGCGTCGAAGTCGTCCAGCTCGAAGTCGACCTCGGGGATGAACTTCCGAGCCGGCGCCGGTTCGGTGGGAGACAACAAGGGCCTTTCTGTGGAGTTCAGCGCCGCTGCGCCGGGGCAGAGGGCAACGCGCCAGGGCGAGCCGGAGGCTGGGGCGCCCGCGCGCCGGATGCCGGGTGCCGAGGCCGCCCCAGCGGCCTCGATCGGCTCCAGGGCGGCGAGCGCCTTCCCGGCTGCGGCGTCCCGCGCGTCCGCCGGCGTCCTCCAGCTGGTCCGCGGTGAGATCGATGCGCGTGAACAGGACGTCATCGACAGGGAGCGCGGGCGGCTCTGCGGGCGTTCAGCGGGTGTGCTGGTGCGCGGGGTTGTGTGCGGGACGGGGCAGGCCCGGCAGTGCGGTGGGCGGCGGACCGGGCCGGGGCGCGGGAGTGCGGGTGGTCAGCTGCGGGGAACGGGAGCGGGCCGCGTGGGTGCGGGCGCTCAGCGGCCGGCGGGTCATCCCCAGGCGGCGGCCGACCTCGTCGTAGACGTCGTTGCCCGCGCGCGGCCGGACCGCGACTACATGGATCTCCTTGTCATGGGCGGACTCCGCGGGCGCGGGGCGGACGCCGTAGACGACGCGCCACTCCTTGCGCGAATCCACGAACAGCTTCCGGTAACCCTCCAGATCGCCGTCGAGGCGCAGTCCGAAGCGCTGCGCGTTCACGACTTCCTGCAGGCAGGCGAGGGTGAGGTCGCGGATATCGCCAGGCGACTGGAGGAGATCGGTCAGCGCGCGGGGGTCGAAGCTCAGGCCGAAGGCGGGCTGCTCCTGTCCCGCGGTCATGACGTCGGCTCGTCCGGCTCGGCAACTTCCGCGGTGGCCGCCGGCGTCTCGGTGCGCACGGACGGCGGCGGGCCGGGCAGGAGACGGTGCGCGGGCCGGTCGGGAGAGGTCATGCAGGCCGACAGCGGCCCGCCCGGCGCACGGACCGCCGCGACGGCGTGGGTGAGGAAGTCCCGGTGCCACACGAACATGTCGGAGAGCCCGGATTGGGGGTCCTTGTGCTGCTGGTAGGCGAGCCACAGCGCATGGAGCCAGGCCACGACCTCGTCGTGTTCCTGCCACTGCAGGCACCAGGGCGCCGCGGTGGTGACCTCGGCCCCGTAGACCGGGAGGAAGAAGTCGTCGACCCAGTCCGACAGGGCGTCGAGTTCGTCCTCGCGCTGCTCTCCGGCCAGTTCCAGGATCGGTCGGGGCTCTGGCGGAGCGGCGAAGGCCGGGCCTGCGAGCCCTGGCATGCCGAAGGCCGCGAACGGCGATCCGCCCGGCGCCGGGGCGGACGCGAGATGGTCGAGCTGTTGTGCCTGCTGAGCCGACTGCTCCATGAGCCGTCGGACGCTCGCCTCGATCCCCTCCAACTGCGGGTCCGGAACGCGAACCGGCTCCCATTCCGGTCCGTCTGCGGGTTCTGTGGATTCGGGCATGAAAGTACGGCCTCCTGGCAGACGCGAAATGACAAATGAGCGGAACCCACGGCACACGGAACGCTGAAGGGGCGCCTGAACATCCCGGCGGGCTCCGTCAAAGGGCCGGGAAGATGGGCGGGTCCCCGGAGCGGCCTATGCGGTGAGGACCACGTCGTCCTGGGTGAGCATTTCGCGGGTCGTCTGCAACAGCCGCTCATTCGCGATCGACGCGTAGTGCTCGGTCTTCTCCACCCCGATGAAGTCCCGGCCCTCCAGCAGAGCGGCCACGCCCGTGGAGCCGGAGCCGGCGCAGAAGTCGAGCACCGTACCGCCCTCGGGGCTGATCTTGACCAGCTCGCGCATCACCTCGACGGGCTTTTGCGTAATGTGCCGGCGCTTGGCACCCGAGGGCTGCGAGGCGCTGTAGAGGCCGGGCAGGTAGACGGGGTTGCGGGAGCCGTCGATCGCCCCCTTGGACGCCCAGACGATGAATTCACAGTTCTGGGTGAACCGGCCCTTCTGGGGCCTGGCCTGCGGCTTATGCCAGGCCAACACCCCGCGCCACAGCCAGCCGGCCGCCTGGATCGCGTCCGTCGTGGTCGGGAGCTGGCGCCAGTCGGTGAACAGCAGCGCGGTGCCCCCGGTCTTCGTGAGGCGGTGGGCTTCGGTCATGATCTGCGTCAGCCAGAACGAGTAGGACCTCTGGTCCATGTTCTCGCCGGTGAAGTCCGGCAGGGCGTGCTGGGCGTCGGCGGAGGTGTACTTCTGCTTCGCGGAGCGGGTCGTGCGCTCCTTGGCAGTCCTACCGCCCGAGTTGTACGGCGGGTCGGTGATGACGGAGTCGACGCAGCCGTCCGGAAGACCGGAGAGAACGGCGAGAGCGTCGCCCTGGTGAAGAGAAAAAGGCAAAAAGGAACCCCAATTCGGGTGCGGAAAAGCGAAGGGAACTACCTACCCGCCTCGCGCTGGAGTCCTCGCGGGCCGAAAGGCGGGCATGAAGAAGCCCAGGGCCGCAGACCGAGGAGGGCGAGGGGGAGTCCGAAAACTGTAGAGGCGAATCCGCCGACGACCAAGAAGTGCCCTGCCGGGGTACCGGATTCCGGCACCTCACACCGGCTTTTTGGTCAACAGCCGATCTGCACCTACTGTTTTTGAACCGCCCGGTGCACCCCGCCGCCGGCTACTCCCCGCCACACCTGGCGGAGGCGGCCACTGCCCCGGCACACCTAGCTCCCGGCCCGGCCGCGCGCAGCGAGCGGCAACTCGCCGGCGCGGCCTGTCCCGTTCGCCCGCCCCGGCTGCCGCGCCCTTCCCTCACGCCTCGCGCACGCGGCACGCCGGACACCGCTCCCCGAAGGACACGCTCATGACGTCTCGCCACCCGCCCTTGCCCGAAAACGCTGACCGGCAAGCGGTCGGATCCGGTTGAAGGCGCTCGCCGCCAGCATCGGCGTCGTCTTCCTCTCTCCGGTCCTGATCGCCGGCACCGGCATGATGCTCGCCTCCTCCGCCGACGCCGTGCAGAGCAACGGCTCCTTCAGCCGCTGTCTGACCGACCTCGACACCGACAAGATCGCCGAGCAGGTCGCCAAGATCCTCGACGGCGCGTCCGGCGAAGACATCCGCGTCGAGGGCCTGGACCTGCCCGCCGAGCAGGTCCCCAACGCCGCGACGGTCGTGGCCGTCGGCCTCTCGCTCGACGTGCCCGAGAAGGGGCAGATCATCGCGCTCGCCACGGCGATGCAGGAGAGCCGGCTGCGCAACCTCAACTACGGGGACCGCGACTCCCTCGGCCTGTTCCAACAGCGTCCCTCCCAGGGCTGGGGCACTGCCGAGCAGATCCGCGACCCGGTCTACGCCTCCCAGCAGTTCTACAAGCACCTGCTCAAGGTGGACGGCTGGCAGCAGATGACCGTCACCCAGGCCGCCCAGGCCGTGCAGAAGTCCGGCCTGCCGGACGCGTACGCGCAGTGGGAGAACCTGGCCACCGCACTGCAGAACGCCATCGCCAAGACCTTCCCCGGCGGCAGCAGCGACGCAGACGGCAAGGACGTGGGCGGCTGCACTCCGGGCCAGGACGGTTCCGGCTTCGGCCTCATCCCAGAGGGAAGCGTCCCGAAGGGCTACGCCATCCCCAGGAACGCAGATCCGAAGGCCCGCAAGGCCATCGAGTGGGCGATGCACCAGCTCGGCACGCTCTACCAGTGGGGCGGGTCCTGCACCGACGCGCACGGCCCCGACCCCATGGGCCGCTGCGACTGCTCCAGCCTCATGCAGCAGGCATACGCGCATGCCGGCGTCACGCTCACCCGGACCACGTATACGCAGGTCAACGAGGGCAAGGCGGTCTCGCCCGCCCAACTTCAGCCCGGTGACCTGATCTTCAGCCGCGGCAGCGCCGCCCGGCCCGAGCACGTCGGCATGTACATGGGCGAGGGCCTCGTGATCGAGGCGCCGCGCACCACCAAGCCCGTCCGGATCACCCCGATCAAGGACTGGACGATCCTCGCCGCCCGCCGCGTCCTCTGACCTTGCCCCCGCCCGGCACCGCCCCGGGCGGGCCGCCGCCGCGGCCACCTCCGCGCCCCGAGCGCACCTCCCCTCCACCTTTCCCTTCGGCCCTCGCCCGGCCCGTGTATGCAAGGAGTCCTGCCACACCCATGTCCGTCCCTCTCGCAGACCGCGTCGTCCAGCTCGCCTACGATCCGGGCATCACGCCCCAGCCCGGCGGCCTGCCCGGCCTGAGCGTGCTGAAGAACGTCGTCAACAGCATCAACATGTTCGGGATCATCGCCGTCGTCGGCGCCCTCGCCGTCTCCTTGGGCGTATGGGCCTGGGGGCACCACACCGGTGGCCACCAGGCCGAAGCCAACGGCAAGAAGGGCGCGGTCGTGGCCGCCGGCGCCGCTCTCGGGCTGGGCGCCGCGAACGGAATCGTGGCCTTCTTCTCCGACCTGGGGTCGCAGGTCCATTGATGCAGAGACGATTCCCTTCCTTTGCGCTGTCCTCGTACGGTGCGGGCTGGTCGGCCAACCGGCGCATCGCGATCGTCACCGCCGCCGTCGCCGTCCTGCTCGCCGTCGCCGGGATCGTCGCCCTACTGACCGGCAGCGAAAGCGGTCACCAGGCCCCGGGCATCGCCGCGCCCACCCCGGCTGCCAGCGCATCCTCCACCGAGGCCGCCCCGAAGCCTTCCTCCGGATCCGGGTCGGTGCCCAAGCCCCCGCAGATCGCCGAGCCGGTCGCCTACGCCGAGGCTGCGGCGCAGATGCTGTGGTCCTACGACACCCGTGACACCAGCCGCGACCAGCAGCTGGCCGGCATGCGCGCCTGGATGGGCACGGAGGCCGAGTACGCCGACTGGGCCTCGGTCTCGGGCCAGGTTCCCGATCCGGTGCTGTGGTCGCGGATGGCCGACCAGGACCAGCACGCCACCGCCCGTGTCACCGAGGGCCACTACCCCTCCGCGTTCCAGCAGGCGCTGGCCGACGACCCGTCCGCGATCACCGAGGCGTACATCTACGTCGTCACCGTCAACGGCACGCAGCAGATCGCCTGGAAGAACGGCGGCGGCGGGGCGGAGGAGCGGGCCGTGACCCTCGCCGTCCAGTGCCGCCCGGACCACGACTGCGCCCTGGCCGCCATCGCCCCGAGCGTCACTCAGTGACCCGCGCCTGAGACGAAAGAAGGAGTGACTCTCCGTGGGTTTTTGTGACTACCCCCTGGCGGACAAGCTGTGCGCCGTCGGCGACGCGGTGGACTTCGCGTCGGACCCCGGCCAGGCCATCGGTGACTGGATGGCGAAGTCCGCCGGTGAACTGGCGGCCGCCTCAGCCGATCTGGCCGCCGAGGCGGTCGACACCACCACGAAGGTGGACCTGAACGCGGCGTGGTTCGTCGGCAACTACGAGATGCTGCTGCCGCTGGGGCTGACTCTGCTGGTCGCCAGTTTCTGCGCCCAGTTGGTGCGGGCCGCGGTGCGGCGCGACGGACAAGCACTGACGCAGGCGTTCACCGGCACCGCGTCCGGCGTCCTGTTCGCCTTCTGCGCCATCTCTTTGACCACGGTCGCGGTCGAGGTGGTCGACGCCGTCAGCGACGGCCTGTTCAAGGCCGCCCATCTGAACATCGAGTCGGCCGTGCGGCGCATGGTGAAGGTCGACCAGATCGGGGCGCTGACCGGCCTGGGCTGGCTCGTCGCGGTCGTCGCCGGCCTCGGCGCGGCCGTCGGGGCGTTCCTTTACTGGTGCGTGATGATGGTGCGCAAGGTCGGCATTCTCGTCATGGTCACGCTGGCCGTGTTCGCGTCCGCCGGCGGCGGCTGGGAGGTCGCGCGGCGCTGGCGCCGGGGCTGGATCGAGGCCACCGCGACTCTCGTGGTCTCCAAGCTCCTGATGACCGTGATCTTCGTCCTCGGCGTCGCCGCCCTGGGCGAGACCGAGGCCGAGGACGGTATCGCGGCCCTCGCCGACGTCATGTCCGGCATCGTCATCATGGCCCTGGTGCTGCTGTGCCCGTACGCGGTGTTCAAGTTCGTGCACTGGGCGGCCGACGGCACCGACGGCGAGTCCATCCACCGTGCCGGCGGCGCCGGAGCGCAGATCGCCAGGGCCCACGCCGAGAAGGCCACCCGCAAGGCCGCCGCAGCCGCGGCCACCGCCGGAACCGGTGGCGCTGCCGCCGGAGCGGGTGCCGCACCGCAAGGCCCCGACGCTGCGGGCGGAGGTGGGTTCCCCGGCGACGTCGCCGCCGGCCCGACCGGCGCAGGCGCAGAGCGCGGGCAAGGTTCGCAGGGCGACGCCACCGGCGTTTCGACCGGTGGCGACTCCGTCACGTCCGGTCTGGAGAAGGCCGTCCAGCCCGCGCCGACGAGCACGTCCGACGACACCAGCGGCCAATTGGGCGGCAGCCCGGCACCGGGCGGATCCGGAACAGACCCCGCGCCCAGCCCCGGCAGCGGATGGCACTCCGCGGCGCCGACCACCACCCCGCCGCCGCAGGGCGCACCACCGTCCCCCGGCTCACGCAACGCCTCGTCCAGCGGGGCGAGCGCACCGCCGCCTGCGACCGGCCTCTGACCCCTGCCCGACTCCCGGGGGCGGGACGTGCACACCGTCTCCCGCCCCCGGGTTCCACCCGCGCCTCCAGGACCCGCCCCCCTTGACTGATCTCTCCGCCGCCCCGGTCACGGTGAAGTTCCCCTACCGGTCCCGCCGCGGCATCCTCCTCGGCCTCTCCCTCCCTCAACTCCTGCTCGTCTCCGGCGCATTGACGCTGCTGCTCATCACGGTGGTGACCACCGGGCTGCTCGGCGCACTCGTCCTGGCCCCGCTGTGGACCGTCGTCGCCGCCCTGGTCGCCATCCGCCGCAACGGCCGCTCCCTGATCGACTGGGCACCGATCGTCGCCCGCTACGCACACCGCCGCCGCACTGGCCAGACGCTCTGGCTCGCCCGGCCCGTCACGCGGCCCCGGCAGGACGGCGTCCTGCACCTGCCCGGCACCGCCGCCTCCCTCAAGGTCGTCACCCCCGCCGACTCCGCCGGCGAGGCTGCCGCCGTCCACGACCCGCACCGCCAACGGCTCACCGCGATCGCCCGGGTCAGCGGCCGTGCGTACGCCCTGCTCGATCCGGCCGCGCAGAACGCGAACGTGGCCGGCTGGGGCCGCGCTCTGGCCGGCATCGCCCGCACCGGACACGTCGCCACCGTGCAGGTCCTGGAACGCACCGTCCCCGACTCCGGCGACGCCCTCGCCCGCCACTGGACCCAGCACGGCCGCCCCGACACCCCCGTCGCCGGGCAGGTCTACTCCGAACTGGTCGCCTCCGCAGGCCCCGCCGCCGCCCCGCACGAGGCGTACCTGGCCGTCAGCCTGGACCTCAAGGCCGCCAAGCGCCTCATCAGCCAGGCCGGCGGCGGACTCCCCGGCGCCTTCACCGTGCTGGAACAGACCACCTCGGCCATCGCACTCGCGGCGCGCAGCGCGGGGCTGACCGTCACCGGCTGGCTGAGCGCGCGGGAGATCGCCGCGGTCATCCGCACCGCCTACGACCCGCACGCGCTGTCCGCCCTCCAGCAGTGGTCGCCCAACGGGCGGGCCGAGGCCGACCCCGCTGCCGCCGGGCCGGTGGTGCAGGTCGAGGAGTACGACCGCCTGGGCACCGACACCGCCCGCCACGCCACCTACTGGATCGAGAACTGGCCCCGCACCGAGACCACCCCGGCCTTCCTGCACGGGCTGATGTTCACCGCCGGGATCCGCCGCAGCCTGTCCCTCATCTACGTGCCGCAGGGGCTCGAGTCCGCGCTGCGCGACGTCCAGCGCACGAAGGCGGCGATCATCGCCGACGCCAACGAGCGCGCCCGCCGCGGACAGGTCGACTCCGAGGCCGACGCGGTCGAGTACGCGGACGTCAAGATCCGTGAGCGGCAGCTGATCGCCGGGCACGCCGATGTGGCGTTGACCGGGCTGCTCACCGTGTCCGCGGAGACGGACGCCGCTCTCGATGCCGCGTGCGCGCAGATCGAGACCGCCGCCGTCACCGCCCAGGTCGACCTGCGCAGGCTCAACTTCCAGCAGCCTGACGCGTTCACGCTCGCCGCTCTGCCGCTCGCCCGCACGGCACTGTGACCGTCCCTCCCGCCCCGCGACCGATGACGACCGTGGCATACGCCCGCCTCATCCGCGAACTGCACGGTCTTCTAGCCACCTGCCAGGACCTGGCCGCCCGTCACAAGGCAGCCCTCGACCAGTACCGCGACCCCGACGGCACCGTGCGTGAAAACGCATACGCCGCCTACGAAGACGCCCGGACCGTCACCGCCATAGAGGCCGGCGACCAGCTCGACACGCTCGTCACCCAGCTCACCGAGCTCGTCGGTCCTCCCCCGCCGCGCACCTTCACCCTCGCTTTCGCGGGGCGCGAGCGCCACGACGGCGAGCAGCCCACGAGCTTCGCCGTCCACGCAGCCAGCCTCCATCAGGCCCGCCGGGTCATCGAACAGCTCCCTGGCTTCCGGCAGTGGTCCCGGGATGACGCGCCCGACGCGAACGAGGGCGTGACCCCGGACATCGTGTTCCTCCCCCGGCAGAGCCACCCCGGACTGCGCGCCGGCGGTGAGTACGTCGACCTGCGGCCCGAACAGACCCTCTCCGCCCCGGCTTCCACCGGTCACCCGGTGCCCGCCGTGATCCCGCCGCCGGCCACTGCATCGCTTCGCGGGCCTCGCTCCCGTCCCCGCTGACCCCGCCGTTCCGCGGCGCCAAGGACTGACTTGAACGCATCCCCCGCCACCGACGCGCACCCCTACCTGCGCGCCGCCACTGCCGGCATCCGCCACCACGCCCGCACCACCGCCGGGCCGGCTGACCGGCTGCACCTGGACACCCTGCACGCCCACCTCACCGCAGCCCACCACCTGCTCGACCGCATCACCGACTCCACCCGGCCCGAGCGTCCCGCCGCCGGACGCCATCTCGCCACCGCGCACCTGCGGCTGTGGCAGGCCGCCACGGCCGTACACGACGCCTTCCACACCGTGCCCACCGACGACGGATACAGCACCGCCGAGCAGTGCCGGCCCGAACGTCTCCCGGACGGCCCCCTGGTGCTCACCATCTGCCAGCGCCACCTGGCCGCCTCCCACGCGATCCGCCGCAAGACCACCCCCACCGACCTCGCCACACCACCGCACGGCCACACCACCAGCTGCACCCTCTAGACCCCGCGCCGAATCGAGCACACCCACCATGAACCACCGGCCCGCCCGACGCGCCCGCCGCGCCTCGGCCTCCCCGCTGTTCACCCCCCACAGCACCGACCGGGCCAGCCGCAAAGCCGCTCGCCGCCAGCTCGCCGAAGCCGCCGCCAAAGCCCGCGCCACAGCCAGCTCCCACCCCGACGGCAGTCAGCCCGCCGAGCCCGAGACGCCGCCTGCGCTGTACCCGCCGCGCGGCCGTCCCGGCCCCGGCTCCGCCCGCGGCAGCCGGCTGAAGCTGCCGCAGCACCGCATGACCACCGCCACCGCCAGCGGCGCCTACCCCTTCCTCGCCGAAGGAGGACTCGGCGCCGAGGGCATCTACATCGGCCGCGACGTCCACGCAGAAGCCAGCTTCACCTACGACCCGTTCTCTCTGTATGCGCGCCTCGAGGGTTTCACCAACCCCAACGTGCTGCTGGCCGGAGTGATCGGCCAGGGCAAGAGCGCGCTGGCCAAGTCGTTCGCCCTGCGCTCGGTGGCGTTCGGATACCGCGTCTACGTGCCGTGCGATCCGAAGGGCGAGTGGACGCCGGTGGCGCAAGCCCTCGGCGGCCGGTCCGTCGCGCTCGGCCCCGGCCTGCCCGGCAGACTGAACCCCCTGGACGCGGCCCCGCGCCCGGAGAGCGTGCCGGAGGCCGACTGGGCCGGCGAGATCCGCAAACGCCGCCTGCTCCTGCTCGCCTCCCTGGCCCGGACGGTCCTGGGCCGGGACCTGATGCCCATGGAGCACACCGCCCTGGACGTCGCCCTGGACGCCGTCGTCACCCGCGCCGCCGCCACCGGCCGCACCCCGCTCCTCGGCGACGTCGCCGCCACCCTCAACAACCCCCATGCGCTCGACGAAGCCGCCGCGATGATGTCGGGCCGACTCGGCGACGCCGCCCGCGACCTGGCCCACGCGATGCGCCGCCTGGTCCACGGTGACCTGGCCGGCATGTTCGACGCCCCCTCCACCGTCGCCTTCGACCCGAACGCGCCGATGCTCACCATCGACCTGTCCCGGCTCGGCGGATCCGGCGACGACACCGCCCTCGTCCTCGCGATGACCTGCGCGAGCGCCTGGATGGAATCCGCCCTCTCCGATCCCTCGGGCGGCCGGCGCTGGATCGTGTACGACGAGGCGTGGAGGCTGATGCGGCACGTCGGGCTGCTCCAGCGCATGCAGGCCCAGTGGAAGCTCAGCCGCGGCCTGGGCATCGCCAACCTCATGGTGATCCACCGGCTGTCCGACCTGCTCACCGCCGGCGACGCCGGATCACAGGGACGCGCCCTGGCCGAGGGCCTCCTCGCGGACTGCTCCACCCGCATCGTCTACCGCCAGGAGACCGACCAACTCCACGCGGCGGCCTCGCTGCTCGGCCTGACCTCCGTCGAAACGGACGCCGTCGCCCACCTCAACCGAGGGCGTGGCCTGTGGAAAGTCGCCGGACGATCTTTCATCGTGCAGCACCGCCTGCACAGCCACGAGCTGCAGCTCTTCGACACCGACGCCCGCATGCACTGAAACCGCAAGAGGCTCATGAAACCCGGCATCGAGCGCGAACTGATACCGCGCGACTACACCCTCCACCTTATCGGCGCACTCGACGCGATGAAGGACAAACTGCTCGACGCCGTCGAGCAGTGGCAACTGCTCGACGAGAACGGTCATGTACCGGCGGCGCCCTCGTACACCGAGCTGCTCCAGCATGCCGTCGACGCACAGGGCCTCTCCCGCGACGTCGTACGCATGGCCGCGGACTTCGCTCGCAACCCCCACAGCGCGAACCGTGCCGGCCGGGACGTGCTCGCGCACCTCGCGGCAGCGGCCACCACGTCGAGCCACGCAGCACAGCACTTCACCGAGACCGCGCAGACCGCCCTGCGTCCGTCGCGCTCCTCCAGGCCTACCGACCCGTACTACCTCGCGAACCGCATGGTCATCGACCACGCCTCAGCGCGCGCCTGCCTGCGGCGCACATCGGAATCGCTCCGCAGCGCGGCCGGGGAACTCACCGACCACCTCGACTTCCACCAGTTCCTCCCCGCGCCCTCCCCCTGCGAGACGGCCGTGCCGTCACCGCCCGGACCGTGTGGTCGCCACCGCTGACCCGGACCGACCCCGCCCGTTCAAGGAGTCCCCTGAACCGCCCCACCCACTTCAGCGACGCCGACGGAGCTGACTACCGGCAGTGCCAAGCCGAGCACGACGCCTTGACGGCCCAACTCGCCGACCGGGAAGCGCAGACAGAGCTCGGCTTCATCGACTCCTACGAGGAATACGAAATCGCCTGGGATGCTCCGGCCCCCAGGGCAAGTTCAGCGACCCCGCAGCCCTGCCCGACGGCACCGCCCTGCACGTCGCCTTCCCCCGCCCCACGACGCTCCCGCTGACCACGCGTCCCGTCCGGCGTGGCGGCCCACCCACTCGCCGATGCGAAGAACCTTCGGCACAGCAAACCGTTCCCTGGCCATTCCGCCAGGGCTCACCAGCCGCATCGCCCCTTCCACTTGCCTCCAGGAGACCTTCATCGAATCCCACCCGACCGCTTTGCTCCTCCCCCTGCTCGACGAGGAAGACCTGGCCGTCCTCGCCCAGGACATCGAGGAGAACGGGCTGCTGCAGCCCATCGTCATCGACCGTCAAGGACGCATCCTCGACGGACGTGGCCGGCTCGCCGCGTGCAAGCGCGCCGGCGCCGAGCCGGCCTTCATCACCTACGAGGGCGACGACCCGGATGGCTATGTCCTGTCCGTCAACCTCCGGCGCCGCAGCCTGACCAAGGGGCAGGCCGCGATGATCACCGTCAAGGCCCGTTCCCTCAAGGAAAAAGAAGGCCGTTCCTCCGAGAAACAAACAGCGCGTTCCCTCGGGGAAAAGCTCGGAGTCGCCGTGGCCGTCATGGGGCGCGCGAGCACCGTCCTGCAGCACGCGCCCGACCTCGTGGACCCGGTCATCAGCGGCGCCATGGGACTCAACGAGGCGTACGCGGTCGCCCAGGAGAACAAGGCCAAGGCCAACTCCGCCGAGGCCCAGCTCGCCCGCCTGCGAGAGGAGGACCCCGCCCTGGCAGAACGGGTCGTCGAGGGCGACCTGACACTGGCCGGCGCGTGGGCGGAGCGCACCCAGCGCGTCGAGGAGGACAAGCGACAGCGGCGGGTGGCCACCCGGCTGCTGGACGAACTCGTCCCGCCGCTCGCCCAGGCCCGCGGTACCCGGACGTTCAGCCGGTACGACCCCGCGTACGCCAGCGGCACGCCCATAACCCGCGAGACGATCGGGCACGCCATGACGGCGCTGGCCGAGATGAACCAGGTCTGGCAGGAGCGTGACCTGCCGTGACGACCACCGCCGACGTGCGTCTGCGGTACATCGTCGAGAAGAGCGCTGTCGCGGTGACCGACGCCGACGGCCGTTTCCACAAGCGCCGCCTCACCGATGCGGTGCGCGAACAGCTCTCCCACGATGACCTCGACCCGCACGTCAGAGCCGCCGCGCTGGACAAACTCGCACAGAGCCTCGTCACGGGGTTCGGTGAACACCGCAACCCCCGCCGCAGACGGTCCCCTCTTCCACCCTGAGGACATCGTGAAGCCGGGCACCGGCGTCTGGGTATGGATGGAGCGCGCCACCGACTCCGACCTGCTGGAGTGGAGCCGGCTGTCGAGACGCAACCGGGCCCGCGTCGACATGGCGGACTTTGAGGTGCAGGACTACGTCGACCAGCGCATCGACGCCTTCCGTGCCCACGGCGACGTCGTCTACCTCGGCGACCTGGAGCGCATGGTCTTCGGCTGGGCCGAAGACGACACCGATCAGTGCGGCCTCCTCCCCGGATCGTGACCAGCCCGGCCGTAGGCCGCGGCATCCGACCCGGCCGGCAACGAGCACACGACCCCGCAAAGGCCCGCCTCACCGTGCGGAAGGTGCGCCGTGCTGTACCTCGGCACTCCCTCGGGGCCTGAGGTGCGGGCGGCGATGAGCGCCGGGCTGATGGGCTGCATGACGACGCCGGCCCAGGGCAGCCGCATCCCGGACGGCGCCCTGTACGCCTGTGACAACTCGAAGTTCGGCAGCGACGGCAAGGGCCGCTACTGGCCGGGGCCGATGCGTGGTTCACGTGGCTGAGCCGGACCGTTGCGCGGTACGGGCCGGACCGCTGCCTGTGGGCACTCGCCCCGGACGAGCCCTTCGACAGCCCCTCACACACCTCCACACGGCCGCGCTCACGCTGCGCCCGTCCGGAGAAGACCTGCACGTCGCCGCAGTACGCCTGCACGCCCTCGCCGTCCCGCAGCGCCGGAGCCAGCGGGAAGCGTGGCCGACTGCTACGCCACCGCCCGCAGCACGCCCAGCCATGCGGCATCGGCTCCCCCTCCGGCCGCACCCGCTGACATCACATCAGGAATCCATGCCCGCATCCCGCACTGACCTGCCCGCCTTCGCTAACGCCCTCGCCCAGCACCTGCCTGGGCAGTGGCACCGCAGGCACGAAGGCTTCCCTCCCCCCGAAATCCACCAGTTGATCGCCGACCGTGTGTGGGACTGCGGTCCCGCCAATTCGGCCGTCCTGGACTTCCCCCACGCCACCGTCCTGCTCCTCGAAGGACCCGATGAAGCACAGTTGTGCATTATCGAACGGCCCCGCCATCCCCGGCAGTACTTGGTCGCGCCGCTGGAGCCCGAGGGCTTCAAGCCACACCACTTCCGCATGGTGGACGAGCCGAACGGCATCGCCGTCGCGGACGATCCGGTCCGGGCCGCCGCCGCGGTCACCCGCCGGGTGCTGCCCCGCTACCGCCACGCCCTGGACGAGGTCCGCCACCACGCCCGCATCCAGCCCGAGCCCCCGCACCGGCGTCCCGCACCGGAGGTCGCCCAGGCCCTCACGCTGATCTGGTACCCCGACGGGGTCGTGGGCGCACCGTACAAGTCGGTGCCCGAAGACGCCCGCACGGTGCTGTACAGCTGCCGTTTC
This sequence comes from Streptomyces sp. NPDC001858, assembly GCF_053594615.1. NCBI lineage: Bacteria > Bacillati > Actinomycetota > Actinomycetes > Kitasatosporales > Streptomycetaceae > Streptomyces > Streptomyces sp. NPDC001858. Next base: position 13,688 of record NZ_JBSFEV010000008.1, on the reverse strand, counting down.
CAGTACAGCCCGCACGAGTCGGCGTTCGTGCTGCCCGCCTCCTACAGCACCACCGTCCGCGCCCTGCTCATCCAGAGCGCCGTCCGGCTGCTCACCGCCCAGGGCATCGGCGTCAACTTCCGCCACGCCACCCCCGCCTCCGCGGGCCCACCGACCCGCCCACCGGCTGCAGCGCCCGGCGCGCAGCCGACTACGGGCACGCCGTCCTCAGCACGACGCTAGGCACCCCCGCACCTTCTGGAGTTGCCTGTGGTGTCAGATCTCGACCAGCGGATGCTGCTGCACGACGTGGCCGACCGGCTCAACGCCGTTGCCGACCACCTCCCGCTCCCCGACCAGATCCACCCCGGTCCAGCGCTGAGCGAGATCCTGGACGACGAAATCCGCCACCTGGCCCGCCTGCTGGGCTACCTGGCCGGGGAGAGCGCCTTCCGCCACCGGGCCGCCCGCTACCCCCACCGGCACACAGCCACCGACCGCCGTACCACCCTCGCGCTGGCGAGCGCCGCTGAGCCCGCCGGCGCCGCTCTCGCCGCCCTGGGCGCCGCCGTCCACCAGCTCGGCCTGCACGCCCACCTGACCGACGAGCCCTCCACTCCCGCCCGCGCCCGGTCGACCGCCGCCGCACACCAGCAGCTCGTGGACCGCCTCGGCGACGCCCGTGCACACCTCGCCCACACCGCGAAGCAACTGCGCGCATCCGCGGACACCCAGGCGCGAGCCGCCGTGACCGTGCCGCGACCGCCCGCAGCCTCCTCCGCCGCATCCCGTCACCGCTGAACCGCCCGCATACCCCGGAGCACCGTCATCCCCCCGCACACCCCAGCCCGCCGTACCCCCCTCCTGCCCGCCGCCGCTGTGCCCGTCACACTGACCGCCACGGCCCGCATCTCTTCCCGGAGCGCCGACAACCATCCCACCGCTCGGACCACGCGCAACGCCTTCTGCGCCCGGAAGTCGAGCGATGCCGTCGGAGCGGTCTGATGTCCTCCTCCGTCACCAGGGCCACGCTCGATGACCTGGCCCAGCGTCTGGACGAGCTGGCAGCCCAGTTCCCCACCAGCCCGGACGCTGTCGACCTGCTCACGCTGACCGACGACATCGGCACGCTGGGCCACCATCTGCAGCAGACCATCGAACGCGCGCAGGAACGGTTCACCGCGCCGGAGACGGTCTATCCGCCCGAACGCGTCACCCTGGTCCGGCTCACCAGAGCCGCCGCCGGTATCGCACGAGCTCTGGACACACTCGCCGAGGCCCTCACATGTGCCACGACCGGCTTCCAGCGCAAGGCACTGCCGGACCTCGCCCACTCGCCTCTGCGCAACGACCCCGAAGTCCTGCGGATCATGACGGCCGAGAAGTACGTCGCGGCCCGCGCCCGCCTGCGCCACACCGCCGCCGGCCTGCGTACGCCCTCCACACCGGCCGGGTCGCCTACGCCACGGACGACCGTGCTGCAGACCCAGCCGGCTGCCGCCCCGCAGCCACGGCAGCCGACCCGCCACTGAGCCTGCCGAAGGACCCCCGAGTGCCCCCGAACCCTCGTGCCGAGATCCGGCTCGCCTACAGCCGTGCCGCCGCTCTGGTCGCCATCGCCCACGGCGAGCAGTACCGGTGGGCCCAAACCGCCCTGGAACAGGCCGGATTCACCAGGCGGGACGACGGAAGCTACAGCGTGCCCGGCCCCGACGTGCGCGCTGCCGCCGCGAAGCTGCTGCCCCTCGCCGTCCGCCATCACGCCACCGTGGACGTCAGCCCGCGTCCGTTCCTCGGCGACACCGCCGACCGGATCGCCGCGCGGCTGCCCGGGACGTGGAGCGCGCAGGTCGCGATCTACGCCCATCCCCTCTGGCAGGGCGATCTGCTGCCCTGGCTGTGGGATCGCGGTGAACTCGTCCGGGCGGTGGAGGACCAGCGGGTGCCCTACGCGGCGACGCTCACCAGCGACGCCGGCGTCGAACTGCTGCTCGCTGAACGGGACGAGAATCCGCAGCGCGGCTATCTGGTCGGGGCGCTCACCTCCCCCCAGGAGTTCGACGACAGCTACAACAACCCCTACGCGCCGCCCAGCATGGTGCTCCCCTCCCGGCCGGACCCGGCGGCCGAGGCCATCACGGGCACGTTCCTGCCCGCTTACCACCGGGCCCTGCACGCACGGCGTCTGGACGCCGTGATCACCGCACTGGACGAACTGCGCGCCGACTACAACGCCGTGACAGCGATCCGGGCATCCGGCCGCTCCAGCGACGGCACCCTCCTCCACGGCCACGGACTGAGGGAGGCGGACAGGGTCTTCGCCGAGCGCGCCTGGCGCGCCTTCCGGCCCGTCCTCACCCACGCGCCCGGCCTGCTGCACCAGTGCGGTGCCGCGGGCACCGGCCGTGGTGCGGACGCCGACGTCATGGTCCAGTTGAGCGAGGCTCTCGCCTCCACTCAGGCGGCACTCGACGCCTGGCGCCACAGCCGGAACCCCGCGTCCGCCCAGCCGTCCGCCCGTCTGCTGCCGCCGGCCGAGGTACGCATCCGGCTCGGGCTTGAGGCCGTGCCGGCCATCGAGAAGTGGCTCGCCCAGCGCGACGCGTTCGTGCGCATCGCCCGCTCGGCCGAGCCCAGCGGCCCCGCCCGGCCGCCCGTCGGCAGGCCCATTACCCCCGCCCAGTCCGCCGCAGCACGCCCCTCCCACCCACCGGCTCCTCGTCGCTGACCTGCAGAAAGGATCCTCTTCTGTCCGAACACTTCCGCTTCCGAGCCCATCCCGAGTACGGCTTCGTCGCCACCGCCGTCGCGAGCTTCACCCCTCACCTGGCCGAATGGCTCCTCGTCCGCGAGCAGTTCGAGCCCGTCCCCTTCTCGCCGGGCCTGTTCCGGCTCACCGAGCCGGACCGCGACGGGCTGCGCCGCACCCAGCAGGCCGTCCACGATCTGCGCAGCCTCGGCTACCAGGTGCAGACCGACAACGCGCTCGATCCGGCCCGCGCAGCTGCACCCTTCCGGGCGATGACCAGAAGCAGCCAGGCCGAACGGCGCTCGCGCATCGCGCAAGCCGCCTCCGTACGCCCCTTCCGCATCAGCGCCCTGGCGACTGCCCCTTCCGCCCCGGTGCCGCCCGCCGTCGGGGTCACGGCCGCGGTCGCCATGCAGGGGCGCGGCCGGTGACCATGACCGAGCCGATCCGCATCAGCCGCGGGGAGGGTGGCGAGGTCGAAGTCGAAGGGCCGTACGACGCCTTTGCCGCAGAGGTCCTGCGGCGGGCGGGCTTCCTGTTCGAGCCGTCGCTGCGCGGTCACTGGATCCGCCTTCCGTTGGACCTCGGGCGGGCCTGGGAGAACGAGCACGCGAGCTGGGCCGCCGAGATGCTGACGGCCGCCCGCTACCCGGTGCGCCTCGACCCCGGCCTCCGTGTCGTCCATCCCGGTCAGGCCGCCCCGGCCGGGGCAAAGCGTCGGCCGGCGATGACCGCGCAGGCCCCGCCGGCCGGACGCCGGACGCGTCACTGAAGGCAATCCCTTGGAGCTACCGATCCCCGACACGCCCACCCCCGCCGTGCGCGAACTCGCCTGGAAGGCCCGCGACTTCAGGATGCGCATGATCGACGTCGGCCGTGAGGCCGAGACCGCACTCGACAGTGCTCGTGACCGCTACGGGCGGACCGTCCACCACGCCGCAGCCGCCGCCCGCGCACGCCGCGACCAGGCAGCTCTTAAGACATACGCCACCTGCCTCGTCCCGCACGCAGGCGAACTGCTCGCCGCTGCCTGCCGCGCCCTCGGCGATCTCCCTCCCGCCCGGCACACCGCCGCATGGCGGACCATGCTCGACGACCTCGCCGCCTCCCACACGCAGATCGCAAACGTCCTCGACCGGCCCGCGACACCCGGCTCCGCCGCCGAACGCGCACAGCACACGGCCGTGTGGCCGTACCTGGCTTTCTGGGTGGAGCACAGCTACCTCGCCACCGAACTCGCCGACCAGGTCCAGCGGCCCGAGATCCCGCTGACCGACGAGGAGCAGCGGCTGTGGACCGACATGGCCCATGCTGCGCAGCGGCGGGGCGAGCTGGATCTGATCGAGTCGTGGTACGCCGTCGACGGCCGGCTCATCACGCTCGCGCACCTGATCGAGGACGACTCCTCGACCGTGATCGCCCTGTCCGGCGATCCGGACGCGCCGGGCTGGCAGGTGATCGGGCACTACGCCGGCGAACACGTCGCCGGGCGGGAATTGCCGTGCGCGGTCCCGCCCGGCGTGCTGCGGCCGGACGTCTCCCGGTTCAACCGCCCGGAGCCCGCGCCCGAGGTGTCGCTGCAGGAACTGATCCGGGACGTCAGCGAGGCCCAAGCGGCAGGCGAAGTCGCCGAAGTCCTGCTCACCGCCGCCCAGCACGGCTTCAACGCGGGCCCGCTGGTGCGCCTGCAGGAACTGCTGGAGGCCGCGGGCCAGTTCGCGTAGGCCCCGGACACCGTGCGTGGCCGGCAGGTGGCCGCACGCCTCGCCGTCCTCGGCCGCCAGGCCGGCTTCCTCACCTGCGAGGTTCACGAGGCGGCCGAGGACCTCGGCGCGAGCGTCGCCGTCCTGCCGCCCCATCGCACCCCCAGGTCACGAATCCTCCCGCGCCCGGCCCTGGACACCAGGCCTCCAGCGTCTCCCGCCCGCGGCCGGACACCTGCGCGCCGCCGCTAGCGCCGCCACCCCGCCCCTTCATCTACCTGAGGAAACCCGTTACATGGCAGTTGTTGGTACACCCGGCTATCAGAACGTGCGGAAAGGCGAGTCAGGTAGCTGCGGGGCGGTGAGGCCCGCCCTGGAGCATGTCGGCAGTCATTGCCCATCGTTCGTGGTCCAGCCACGCACCGTTGATGTGCTGGAAGTTCCGGGCCCGCCTCGCCTTCGCCCAACACCCCACCGCTTTCCCGCCACCACCGATAGGAGATCCGCCTTGCCCGAAGCACCAGCAGAGCCGTTCATGACGATCCGGCACACCATCACCGGCGAGATCACCACCACCGGCTACAACGCCGCCGCCCGGCGGATCCTGCTCCAGGCCGGCTTCGAAGAGACGCCAGGCTGCGCCTGCCGAGCGACGGAACCCGGTACGGAGCGGACGCACGGGCCTGCTCGGCAGCCAGCGAGCTGCTCGTCGCCGGCCATCCCCTGCACCTGGACCGAGCCCTCGGTCGGCCGGTGAGCGCCGACGGTACGCCCCGGTTGGCCCGGTCGCCGATGTCGGCACAGTCCGTGATCCGCTCCGAGAGCGGCCGGCCTCTCCAGCGCATCGCCAACTCCGCCCGTACCCGCACCTGTTGAAGGGGCCTCGTTTTGACCACACCCGGAACGCCTACCAGTCCTGCGCGCACCAAGGGCGGCGAACTACGGGCCAAGGTGGCCCGACTGCTGGCCGACCGGCCGGCGGACACGCTCACCATCGGGGACATGGCCAGGCAGCTGGGCCACTCCCACGGCGCCGTCCGCAACGCCGCCCTCACCCTGGTGCGACGCGGCGAGGCCGACCAAGGCGGAACCGGACAACCGGAGTTCCGCGCGAACGCGAAAACCGCCGTAGCCGCGCAGACCGCTGTGATCAGCCCACCGGGCACCCACTCTCCCCGCGCCCAGGCGGCCACGGCCCGCACGACCATTCCCGCCGCAGCCACGCCGAAGCAGACCGGCCCGATCCGCCGCGCGGGGGGCCAGGTCTACCACCCCCGGGAGCTGGCCGATCTGCCCGACGTCGAGGCGTTGAACCGGCTGCGCGACGCCGACGTGCCGGTGCTGCTCTACGGCCCTCCGGGCACCGGCAAGACGAGTCTGGTCGAGGCGGCGTTCCCGGACCTGCTCACCGTCGCCGGTGACGGCGACACCACGGTCGGCGACTTGATCGGCGAGTACACGCAGGGCGACGCGGGAGCCTACGTCTTCCAGTACGGTCCGCTGGTCACCGCGATGACCGAGGGCCGCGCCCTGCTGATCGACGATGCCACCTTGATCTCACCGAAGGTCCTGGCGGCGCTGTATCCCGCGATGGACGGGCGCAGGCAGATCCAGGTCAAGGCCCACAAGGGCGAGACCATCAAGGCGGAGCCGGGCTTCTACGTGGTGGCGGGCCACAATCCCGGCGTTCACGGCGCGGTGTTGACGGAGGCGCTCGCGAGCCGGTTCAGCGTGCAGATCCAGATCGGCACGGACTATGACCTCGCCCTGGCCTTGAGGATCGATGCCCGGGTGGTCCGGGTCGCCCGACACCTCTCCCGCCAGGTCGAACTCGGCGAGCTGGGCTGGGCCCCCCAACTGCGGGAACTGCTCAGCTACCAGAAGACCGAGGCCGTCCTCGGCACCAAAGCCGCGCTCGCGAACCTCGTCGGCATCGCTCCTCTGGAGGATCGCGACGCCGTCGCCGCCGCCGTCATCAAGGCTGCCGGCGTCAAGGAGGTCGCTCCCCTCACCCTCGGCAAGCAGCTCCCCGCCCCGGCCGTCCGCCAGCCCCCGGGCAGCACCGGGGCCGCGCACCGGGGCCGCTCGCGATGAGCGCCCACCACCACGTCCAGTCCCCCGCCACCACGCCGGACGACGACGCCGACCTCGCGCGCTGGGACGACGACGGCGCCCCGCCCGCGCAACCCCGTTCCTCCCCGCACGCGTGGCTGCGCGTGGGAGCCGAACTCGGCGACCGGCTGGTCGACCTCTCCGGCCGCCAGGACCTCCTCGTCACCTGCCGCCCCGGCACGCGCAGCGGCGCACCGGCCGCGTTCTTCCCCACTCTGGGCGAGGTCGAGTTCGACGCCCGCCTGTTCGCCCCCCTCCAGCCCCACGAGATCAATCCGCGGATCGTGGGAGATGAGGACCGGTATCCCGCCGCCTGGGGAGTGTTCGTCCACGAGGCCGCGCACGCGGCCCACTCCGTCTGGACACAGCCTGCCGGAGCGGACCCCCGTGTCGTCGAGGCCGCGCTCCTGCTGGAGGAGAGCCGTGTCGAAGGCGCACACCTGATCACGCGGCCCACGGACCGCACGTACCTGCGCACCAGTGCCCGAACCCTGGTCATGCCCGACATCGCCCACCCCACCCTCCAGGGCATCGACCACGCCGCCGGCGTGGCGGCCCTGATCCTCGGCCGCCGTGACGTCGGCATCCTGGATGCCGGCGAGACCCGGGCCGTCGCCGATCTGTGCGAAAAGGTGCTGGGCGCAGACCTGCTGGCCACCCTCACCCGCATCTGGACCGCAGCCCATCAGTGCGCCGACCACGACGCCACGACCATGCTCGCGCACGCTCAAAAGTGGTGCGACGCTCTGGACGCCGCTGCCCCCGCTCTGCCCGTGCCTAAGAACCTCACCGATCTGCTGTCCGGCGCCGTGGGGGTCGTCATGGACAGCACGGCAGCCACCGACGCCGCCGACCTCGCGGCACAGGCCGCAGCGGCCACCGCCGTGGCCGCGCAGTCCAAGGCGCAGGCACAGGACCGCGCCCAGCGGGCCGGCCGGCGACGCAAAGCCGCCGCCACCGCCAAGTCGGTCTTCAACGCCCGTGGCACCACCGTCGCTCCCGACGGCACACCTGCGCCCTACGGCAACCCGGTCACCGGCACCCGCAGGCCCACCGCCGCCGAGCAGAGTGCCGCCGCGCGCCTGAGCCGCGCCCTGCGCGCCGCCGCCTACCGCGAGCGGACCGAGGAGCGGACCACCAGCCCCACCCCGCCCGGCCGCCTCAACATGCGCGCGGCCCTCGCCCGCGACGCTCAGCGCGCGGCCGGGTCGGTCCCCACCGCGCAACCGTTCACCCACACCCGCCGCCGGAACTCTCCCACCCCACCGCTGCGTGTGGGTATCGCCGTCGATGTCTCCGGCTCCATGCGTGCCGCCTGCGCGCCCGTCGCGTCCGCTGCCTGGATCGTGGCACGCGCAGCAGCCCTGACCGACCCCGACTCCCTTACCGCCACCATCGCCTATGACAGGCACCTGACCGCGCTGATCCGGCCCACCCACCGAGCACCAGAGCGCGTGACGACGTTCGATGCCAACGGCGGCCACCACAACCTCGGCGACGCCATCGACGCGCTCGACCACGGCCTCGAACTCAGCCGCCCCGGCGCCGGCCGCCTCCTCGTGATCGTCACCGACGCCCACTACGGCAGCGACGAAACCGCTCAAGCCGTCACCCGCGTCAAGCAGCTCACGACCGCCGGCTGCGCCGTACTCCAGCTCACCCTCACCGCGAAGTCCCAGCACTTGCCGGGAACCACCGTGCTGCACCTGCCCCGGCCCTCCAGCGCTCCCGTCGCCATCGCCAAGGCGGCCACAGACGCCATCCGCAGGACACGCTGAGACGACGCAGAAGGCGCAAGCGTCCCCGAGACCACCGCCAAGCACTCCAGACCACCTCCGTCCGCCGCATGAATCGTGCATCTGACGCACGACCCTCCGCAACGACGCAGGCCACCACCCCAACCGCCAACGAAAGGCATTCGATTTGAAGCCCCAGACCAGCAGCCCAACCTCGAACGTAACGCCCATCAAACGGAATTCCCTGAGGGTCCGCACCACATGGAATGTCGAGCACGCGTGCGGTCATGAGTTCGTTCATGACCTGTCCGACCGCGCGGCCGACCGGCGGGCGGGGTTCGCCCGCTGGCTCGCCGGCCGGGACTGCACCGACTGCTGGAAGGTGTCCCGCAGCGCGGACACCGAGTCCAAGGAGCGGTGGCTGGCGGCCCGGCGCGCCGAGGAGCAGCAGGCCGCGGCCGAGTGGGCCGAGAGGTTCGACATGCCGGTGCTGGAAGGACCCGAGAGGGCGCTGGACTGGGGTGGGCGCTGCCGCCACCAGCTGATGACGGCCGCGCACGCCGCCCTCGTCGTCGAAGGCGCCTGGGATGAGGCGGGATGGGCGGAGCTGGAGGAGAGGGCCCGTACGGTCACCAGGGCGGGGTGGTGGATCGATCAGAGGGACGCTGAGGGCTCTGACCTGGTCGAACTCCTGGACGCCGCCGGTGAGTCCGACCGTGGGACGGAGAACCCGTACCGCTGACGAAGGCGGCAACATAGCCGACGATCGCCGGTTAGCCAAACCGGCGATCCTGCGGACCATTGTTCCTCCCACCGCCGCCCCGCACCGCGTGGAAGGACTGGCATGCTCCCGCCCTCTTGGACCCCTCCGCCGACTCCGGCCTTCGCGCCGACGCCCGATCCGCTCACTCCCGCCCGGGACATCACCCACCGGCACTTCCGCGCCGACGACCAGGTCGTCGTCCTCAAGGGCGTGGCCGGCGGGGAACTGTGGGGAGACGCCATGCGCGTGGTCGCCTCCTCGTGGCACACCCCGACCGACGAGGACGGATGGCGGCTGCGCGATGCGACCGGCGGCCCGCAGTCCTACCTCACCGCCCACCCCCGCTACATGGTCCACCTCAAGCGCCGGTGCCCGGACTGCCTGATCTACCTGCGCGCCATGGAGGACTACCTCCTGCCGAAGTACGCCTCCCGCAACGAGCAGATCGACTGCGGCTGGTACACGATCACGGCCCTCGGCCAGCTCGTGCACGTGAACGACGCCCGGGACGGCCGGTGAGTCTTCCCGTCCGCCGTCCCGGCCGAACCCCAGCCCTCGCGCACGCCCGCCCGGCAGCCGATCGGCAGGAACTCCAGGCCGACGGGCGGGGATCGGCCAAGGGTCTGCGCGGACGCCACCTGGGCGGCTCGCGCAGGTCCGGCACCCCGCCCACCCGATCGCCGTTGGAGAAACGTCTCCTTGCCCCGCACTGACCGCTTCGTGGACATCCGCCGCGACCCGCACTCCGGCGAACTGCTCGCCCGCGGCGGCGACTCCGTAGCGCGCAGCATTCTGCAGCGCGCGGGTCTCGTCGCCGTCGTCCGCCTCCACGAGACCTACCACCGCGCCCCCGCCGGCCTGGCCGAGGATGACGAGTCCCGCCTCGCCACCGACGCCGTCGCCCGCCTGCGGACCGTCGGATACCACGTCGACTGCGACGAGGGCTTCGACACCGAAGCGCGTCCGGCCAGTCACCCGCCGCTCGGCGCTTCTGTCGCCCGCCTCGCCGAGCGGGTCCGCGAGGCCACCACCACGGACGAGGCGGCCGACGCGCTGACCGAGCTGACCGCCGCCCACGACGGCATCCTCGCCGCGCTGAAGGAAGTCCTCACCGCCACCGCCGACTTCCACGACGGGCTCGGCCAGCCGGCAGACCCCTACACCGCCCGGCGGCTGCGCTACCTCGCCGACGAGCACCTCCACATCATCCGCACCAGCCTCGCCCACACCCGCAACACGCTCGCCGACCGGCACGCCCCGCACCCCGGCCGCAGGACCCGCACCGGAGAGGTACCCGCCCCCGCCACGCTCCCTGCCCCGCCGCCCCCGAGGGCCGCCGGCCTGCGCCGCTGACTCCCACCTCGCCCAAGGACACCATGCACGACCACGACACCTCCGAGCGCCTCGCCTCGTACGCCGACGTCCTCGCCGGCGAACTCCCCGACACCTGGACCAGTTCCCACCTGCCGGCCGACGCCAAGGACGACCTCGCCGAACTCGCCGACCGCATCTGGGACCTGGACCTGGTCGCTGCCTCCCTCGCCGAGCACCCGCTCAAGCAGGCAGCCGTCCTGAGCCGCCCGGACGGCGCCCAGCTCGTCGTCCTGGACCGGCACGACGAGCGCGACGGCTTCCTCATCGCCGCCGTCGCCCCCCGCGGCCTGCCCGACGAGGCGTACCGCGCCGTTCCCGAGCCCAACGGCATCGCCCTGGCGGACGACCCGTTCCTGAGCGCCGAACAGATAGCCGGCGACCTGCTCGCCCGATACGACAGCGCTCTCGCCCAGGTCCGCCACAACGCCCTGGACGCCGTCCAGCCCTCCCGCCCGGACCGGGTCGTCCTGACCTGGCAGCCGGACGGCAGCGTCGCCACCACTTCCGTCGACGAACGTGCCGGTGCGATCCTCATCGCCCACGGCTTCGTCCAGGACCCGCACAGCGGCGTCTACCGCCTCGACGGCGACGACACCCAGGCACAGGCCCGCGCCCTGCGCGAGATCGGCCCGCAACTGGACAGGCTCGGCATCAGCACCGCCCTCCAGCACCCCACAGGCCGGACCGCACCCACCTCCACCCCGGCCTCGATGCCGCCGGTCCCGGCCGGCCCCCGCACGCCGACCGCCCGAACCCGGTGACGGTCAAGGAGCCCGACTTCTGGGCGCTGGAGTACATCACCATCACCAAGGACCCCCGCACCGGCCTCGTCGTCGCCATCGGCGGCACCGAGAAGGCTGCCGGCATCCTCCAGCGCACCGGCGGCTTCCTCTCCGCTCCCGGACCGCACAGGGACTACCACCGGCTCCCCCACGGCCTGCCCGTCGAGCAGCAGCGCCTCAAGGCGACCACCGCCTCGCACGCCCTGCTCGCCGCCGGTCACAGCGTCCACCTCGACCCCGCCCTGAACACGCTGGCCACGCCGGACGGCGACCACGACGCGGCGCTGCGCTACCTCAACCGTCTCGCCAGGCGGGTCGCCGCCGCGCAGAGCAGCGGTGAGATCGCCGAGGTCCTGACCGAGATCGCCGCCCCGGCTACCGGGCTGCTGCCCCTCACCAGGGAAGTCGTCGTCCGGGCCTGGATCGCCGCCGGTCGCCTCCAAGACGCTGCCCCAGGCGGGCAACCCGAGCCCCTCGCCCGGCTCGGGGACACCGCCGGCACCATGAGCCGGGCCGCGCACGAGATCCTCCACGCCCGGGACCACGCCGCCCGCGCTCCCCAGCCCGCCGCCCCCGCTCCTCCGACAGCCCCCGCTCCGCCGCCGAGCGCCGCGCGAGCCCGTCGCAGTCCGTAGGCCTCCCCGGTGGCCCCGGCACCCCGCCGGGGCCACCCACCTCACCGCTCGATTCCCGGAGGAACCAGTAGCACCCCGTACACCCCCACCGATCAGCCACCGGCTCAAGCCCCGACTCGCCACGGCCCTGTTCCGCCGTTACCTGCGCGCCTGCATCCCGACCGGCCCCGACCGCGCCTCCCCACTGGCCGGCGCCCGCCCGGAGGCCGTCCTCGCCGAGACGCAGCGCGTCGGCCCCCGTCACCACCACTGACCGCCCACCGACCCGGAGGAGCATGACCCACCCCGCCCCCGACCCGGTGAGACTGGCCGGCGACATCACCCGCCGGCTCGGCCAGCTCACCGACGATCTCTCTCGGCTGCCCCCGCCGCAGGCCGCGCAGGTCATCGCCCGCGTCCTCGACCCGGGCACCGGGGTCCTCGGCGGCATCACCCACCTCGTCGCCACCGGCAGCCTGTTCGCCAAGGACCAGGCCGAACGAGGAGCCCTCCCCGCGCAGGTGTGGCTCGCACTGGGCCGCGCCTCCAACGAACTGCGCGACATCACCCTCGACCTGGCCGAACACAAAGACGCCCTCCTCCAGGTCGGTGCGCCCTCCACCGCCGCGGCGAGGCCGCCGGCACCCGCACCGCTCGTGGTCCGACGGCACCGGTGAACAAGCACCAGCGGCAGGGCCGGGGGCCGGACGAGCAGGCCGAGCAGCACTACCTCGTCCAGCCTCGCGCCCTCGCCGGCGGCGGCGACGTCCGCCACGTCTCGCAGTTCATGCGCGCCTCGGGATGGCGGGACAAATCCAAGACGGGCGGCCCTGTGCTCATGGAGAGCCCGGACCGCACCGTCCGTGTCGCCTACGACCCCTACCTGCTTCCCGGCGGGTGGACCATCCACAGCCACGCGGACGGCTTGAACGGCGAGTGGTCGGCGCACCTGGGCCGGCAGACGCCGGTGGAGATCGTCGCCGGTCTGACCGACGCCCTCACCCGTCCCCGCTCCGCCCACGCCCCCGACGTCTGGGCCCCGTTGGAGGAGCAGAACTGGAGCACGCGTTTCGAGGGCCGGGACTACCGGGCGAGCAGTCCCGACGGGACCGCGTGGATGCACTGCCGGCAGAGCCCCGACGGCGAGGTGATGTGGTGGAGCGGCGCGAAGGACGAGCAGGGCAACGGCTGGACGGCCCACTTCACCCCGAACACGCCGATGCACCTGGTGCAGGCATTCTCGGCCGAACTGGCCAGCCCCGAACCGGTGATGCGTCCACGCGGACGCGTGCCGCTGAGTGCGCAGATCCGTACCTGGTCGGTGTCCGTCAAGCCCTCCGAGCTCAGTGCGTGGCAGCAGGCCCGGATCACGGCCGCCCGAGCCGCCACCTGGGCCCGCAACAGCAGCCGAAGCACCCAGCCCTCCACCACCGCCCGTCCCCACACCCGCTCCGGCGGCGCCCGGACCCGCCGCTGACCTGTCGCCCCGTTCCAAGGAGCCCGATGCCCGCAGCCACCCCGGTGTGCCGACGCAGGGTAGGTGTCATCAGCGGCAGCTGTCGACCTGCGTTTTCGCGTCAGAGAGGCGCAGTGGTTGTCACCGGATCGGCGCGCTGCCTGTCATGCCATGGGATCGGCAGAGTGACTGCCACCGGGCATGCCACGGAAGGCACCAGAGGACACCTGCAATGGCTTGATCGAACGCCGGGGCGAATCTGCTGTAGTCCTGAAGGGTGACACAGGGCTTTACCGGCCCTTGTCGCGTGTTGGCGGGGAAGGGCTTTGTCGGCCCAAGAAAAAGATCGGCGGCACCCCGCGCGGGCACCGCACGTCAGAAGTGGAGTCGGCCTTGGCACCTGTACCGAACGGCGTCTAC